>JAJZNH010000201.1 GCA_021811745.1 Acidobacteriota bacterium | reverse complement strand
TTGCGCGTCCTCGAGCTCGAGGAAGAACAGAGGCATCGGGCGCTGGAAGCGGCGGCCGGCGAACTGCGACGGCTCCAAAAGGCGCATGCCAATGCAGAGGAGCGTGAACACGGTGGCCGGGCCATGGTGGCAGCAGGCGCTCGGAATGGAATTCTGCTGGACCGGCTGGCCGGGATGGAAGAGACGAGGATGGCCCGGCGCGCCGCGGCGGCCTTGCGGGAGCGCATTAAGGCGACAGAACACGCCGTCGCGGAGAGGCGGGTTGAGTATCTGGCCAAACGGGTCGAGCGGCGCCAGGCCGAAACGCTGATCCGCGAAGCCGAGACCCGCGAGGCTGTCGAGGGCGAGCGGCGAGGACAGCAGCGCCTGGATGACTGGCACCTGGGCTGGCGGCAGCGGAGGCAATGATTCGCGGCGGGGCGGAAGCAAAATGCCTGAATTCGAGGCAAAGAAAACTTGAGGAAGAATCAACCGGTGCATTTGCCGGAATTCCCGGATCGAATCCAATGTCCCAATTTCTGACAGTCCTCTAACCCGCTTCGCGGCCTCTTTGGCACAGCATCTGCACTTCTTCCCGGGCATGACGGCCGTTGCACCTGTCACCGTGGCAAAAAGTACGGACGCGTTGATCCAGACCGGGGGACCGGCGTGCGCAGGCGGCGGGCCCGCAGGCCAATCCGGCCTCGGCGTCGGCGCAGGGATGGCTGCTTCAAGGGGCACAGGAGAGAACTTTCGATCACGCTGGCAGGCGGTGCTGAAGGATCTGGAGACAGCCCACGGTACGGCAAACTTAAGCACCCGCAATCCTGACGATCCGGAAACCATTCAAAATCCGGAAACAGCCGAAATGGCGGAGCGGACGACGAACGGCGCGGCGAAAGCATCGGAAATCCGCGCGTCCGCGCCAGCGAAGCAGGCGGCCGCGGCCGCTCCAGGGCCAGAAATGGCAGGGGCACAGACGGCCGCGGGACCGGAGGGCACCTCCAATTCCACTTCCATACCCGCGGCGGGATCGGGCATCATTCATAGGCAGGGTGCTTCCCAGCGAAACCGCACCAGGGAACCCTTGCACCGGAAGGAGAAGATGTCGAAGCCGCCGCAGGCAGCAGTCCCTGCGGCAGTCGTGGCGCCCGTTCCCGGGGTCGCAGTGGAGGCTCCCGGCTCGCCCGAAAAGCCGGCGCGATCCGGCGCGGTGCTCGCGGGACTCCCTGCAATGCAAGTTGCGGCTGCGGGCGCGGAGGCGGACAGGGCCATCGCAGCGGCGAAGCCGGGCGAGGCCTTGCGAAATGGCCAAGCAGGAGAGGGCCTCTCCCGGGCAGGTGCGGGTCAGTCCGGCGATCTGCCCGCGAATGCGGCGCCCCTGCGCCCCAATCCGATTCGCGCGGCAGAATCGCCAGTGGTGCACGCATCGCGGCCTTTTGCGCCCGTCGCGCAAGACGATTCCGGCGCGCCTGAACCAGCCGAGCCCGTGAAGGCCATTCCGTCCGAGCATGCTTGGGCGATGGACGCGGGGAAGATGGTGGCGCGCGGAAGCTCTGAAGGGAGTGCAGACCCGGCCCAGCAACCTGCCGGGACACCTGCGGTCCACACAGGCGCCGCCAGCCCGGACAGCACGGTGGAAGCAGTCCCCGGCCCGGCGGCTTATACCGCGCCACCGAACCCCGCAACAGGCAAAGAGCCCTCACCACCGCGCAAAACCGCGGCATCCGGGAACGGACAAGCTGCAGCAGTGCATGAGGCGGCCGGGCAGTCCGGTTCTGCCGGCGCATGGGTTTCGGGAACTGCGCACGTTCCAGTGGGGGAACACGGCGGAATGAATGCGGCACCGCATGCAGAAAGCCGCATGGGGAGCGAGGGAAGCGGTGCGCACACGCACGACGCCTTTACCGCGCTGGACACAGGGCCGGCAGCTTCCGCGCCTGCATGGGTCCATGCAGGCGCGCAGCGGGCAGAGGCTGGATTCAACGATCCGTCTCTGGGCTGGGTAGGGGTACGCGCCAGCCTGGCTGGCGGCGCTGTGCATGCCGCGGTTCTTCCCGGCTCGGCAGAAGCGGCGCAGGCGCTGAGCGGACAAATCGCCGGACTGAATGCGCATCTCGCCGCGCATCGCATCCCGATCGACGCGCTCAGCATGGCCGCACCGGCCGGTCACGATTGGGGCGGTCAAGGCGGTCTCGGGCAGGGAAATGCACAACCCCAGGGGCAAGGAAGCAAGCGGCAAGATACGGCAGGTGAGTTCGAAGCAGAGCGCAGGCTGCCCGCGGAGAGTGGCCCGGGAATCCCGGAATTGAGCGCCGGTAGTGAACGGGGCGTTGCGGCGCCGGGGCATTCGATCGCCGCAGGGCGGCACATTTCGGTGATCGTCTGAGGACGGCGCACAAGGCAGATGACAGGAGGAGAGCATGGCAGCAGCAGCGGGAGTTTTCTCGCAGATTTCAGGAGCGCCGGCACGGACAGGAAAAGCGGCTCCGATGGCCAGCACGAGTTCGGGAACGAACGGCACCGCCAGTTCGAGCGCCGGCTCGGCCACGATTTCGGCCAACGATTTTCTTACCCTGCTGGTGACGGAGATGCAGAACCAGGATCCGACCGCGCAGACGGACCCGAACGAATACATCAATCAACTCGTGGCGGTGAACAGCCTGGAGCAGTTGATCGGGATCAACCAGACGCTTGCGGGGGCGCTGGGCACGACGACGGGCTCGAGCAATGCGTCACCGCCGGCGCCGCAGGCGGCCGCGAGTGCAACCAGCTTGCAAATGCCCCATTCGACAGCAGTCCCGGCAAATGCAGAAAATGCCTCGAAGGCGCCGGCGAGCCATCCGGTTCCGGAACTGACTGTGCGCGGCAACCTCGGCATTCCGGCCGCAAATCCTGCGGCCGAGCGCGTGGCCCACGCGCTGGACGGACGTTCGGGGGGAATGAACGGGACGAGGTCGGGAATTTCGATCTCGAAAATCCGTTGATCAGAATACACGCAACGCGCGGCTTCCGGGGCGCGCCCGCACAACCAAGAACGAGAGGAGTTCGAGCATGGCAAGTTTCTTTATACCGCTGACCGGCCTGGGCGCGGATTCGACAGCCCTGAACACAGTCGCCAACAACCTGGCCAACATGAACACCACCGCTTTCAAGTCGCAATCGACCAATTTTTCCGATCTTTTTTACCAGCAGATCGGGACGACCGGGGCGGGCGATCCAATTGCCGTGGGCGCCGGCGTGAAGGTGGCGTCGAATTCGGTGTCGTTCACCCAGGGCGCGATCAACTCGACCGGCAATGCGACCGATGTGGCGCTGAACGGAAACGGATTTTTCGTGATCGGCAACGGCGTAGGCGGATACGAATACAGCCGGGCCGGCGATTTCTCGATGGATTCAAACGGCAACCTGGTGACCTCCAACGGGCTGAGCGTGATGGGCTATCCGGCGGTCAACGGGGTGGTGAACACAAACGGCGCACTTGTCCCCATCAACATTCCCATCGGGCAGGTACAGGCGCCGCAGGCAACGACGAGTATGGCGATGACGGCCAACCTGGACGCCACCGCGACCACGGTTCCCCCCACTTCGTTCCCGGCGCAGGTGACGGTCTACGATTCGCTGGGTGAGGCGCATACCGTGAACGTGACCTACACGCAGGCATCCACGACCGCTCAGCCGAACACATGGAATTACTCGATCGCGCTTCCCGCTTCCGATTATGCGGGAGCCCCACCGGCTGCGATTACCGGCACCATGAACTTCGACTCGAGTGGCAACCTGACGACGGTAACGCCAACCGGCGGCGCGGCGGAAACCGTCGGATCGGCGCCCGGCGATGTGTCTTCCATTGCGCTGAACTTTGCCGGCATGGCCGACGGTGCAGCGGACCTGAACATTCAGTGGAACCTGTTGGGCGCGGGCGGCACGCCGAACGTCAGCCAGGTCGCCACGGCATCCAGTGTGTCCGCCACCACGCAGGATGGCTATCCGAGCAGCCAATACCAGGATTTCTCGATCGGGACCGATGGTACCGTCACGGTCACGTATGAAAACGGCAAAACGCAGAATGTCGGCCAACTGGCGCTCGCCAACGTGGCCAATCTGCAGGGCCTGCAGCAGCTCGGCGATGGAGACTACAGCGCCACGCAGGCCAGTGGAACGGCCTCGGTCGGCATTGCCGGGACAAACGGCCTGGCCGCTCTTCAGGGGGGCGCACTGGAGGGTTCCAACGTGAATATCTCGAACGAGTTTTCGCAGCTGATCATCGCCCAGCGCGCCTTCGAGGCCAACGCGAAGTCGATCACGACCTTCGACACCGTCACCCAGGACACGATTAACATGGTCCACTAAACCGCGAGCTTAATGATGCCGCGGCGGCTTGCCGGCCTCCGCGGGCGTCTCGTTCTCGGTGGCGACTTCGATGAACAGCCCCTTGCTATGCGCCAGCAGAGCGCCATGGCGGTCGAGAATGCGGGCCTCGCTCCAGTGTTTGCGGCCTTCGCTGCGCATCACCCGGCCTTCGATACGCAGCGGCGCCGCCGAGGGTACGGGTTTGAGGTAATCGACTTCCATGTGGCGGGTCATGGCGAAGAAGCCGCGGGCGCGGAGGGACTTGCTCATCGTTTCGTCGAGCAGGGTGGCGATGATGCCGCCATGCAGGTAGCCGATGTGGCCATCGAAGATCGGCGGAACGACGGGCAGGGCGACCACGGAGCGGTCCTCGGCGAGAGAAAAATCCAGGTGCAGCCCACCGGGATTGGCCGGACCGCAACCGAAGCAGCGGTTCTGGGCCTTGTGGGCCATGGGGGTGAGTTTCATGTTCTCTGGCGTCATGTCTTCCTTGCGGGGCTTTCGATCGTTTTTGCGAACTTCGAGGTGCTGTTCAGAACAGCCGCATACACCGTGCGGTCAACGTTCCCGCCGGTGAGCACGATGCCGATCCGTTTTTCCCGGAGAGTCTCCTTTTCCCGGAGGGCTCCGGCCAGCGCAGCCGCACCCGCGCCTTCGGCGAGGTTATGCGTGTCTTCATAGTAGGCGCGCATGGCGAGGGCGATCTCGGCGTCCGACACTGCGAGCACGCGCGCTACGTTGCCGAAGACGATCTCGAGCGCTTCGGCGTTTGGCGTGCGGCAGGCAAGGCCGTCGGCGATGGCAGTGTGCGACGGCGCTTCGACCAGCTTGCGCGCATGGAAGCTACGCGCGTAGGACGGAGAATCCTCGGCAACCACGCCGACGATCTGGGTCGCCAGACCGAGGGCATTGCGGACCGCGGCGACGCCGCAGATGGAGGAGCCCAGGCCGATCGGAACATACAGAGTATCGAGGGGCGGAGCGCCCTCGAACAGTTCCAGGGCATAGGTTCCGGTTCCCATCACCAGCCGCTGGTGGAACGATTCGATCAAGGCAAGCCCGCGTTCGTCGGCCAGGACGCGAGCGTGTTCGAGCGATTCCTGAAAATCGAGTCCCTGCTCGATGAGCTCCGCTCCTTGCGCCTGCATGGCGCGGTTCTTCTCTGTGCTGTTGGCCTGCGGCACCACGATGGTGCATCGCAATCCAAAGAGCCGTGCCGCCATGGCCACACCCTGGCCGAAGTTTCCGCGCGTGGCCGCAATCACTCCGGCGAGCTGCGGCTGTTGTTCCTTCAGCCAGCTCAGGTACACGAGTGCGCCGCGGATTTTGAACGCCCCCACGGGCGTATGGTTTTCGTGCTTGATCCACGCCTCGGTTCCCAGCCTGCGGTTGAGCAGCGGCCAGGTAAATTGCGGCGTAGGCGGCATGTGCCGGTAGACGAGCGATCGGGCGGCCCAGACCTGCTCCAGCGAGGGAAGCTGCATGGAATCAGGATAAGCGAAACGCGGAAACATGCTACGGGAAGCACCTACAATGGACCCATCATGACGTTCAGTCTGCCCCGGGGATGGAAGCACGGACTTCCTTTTTTTGCGGTTGGCGCCGGATTGACGGCGCTTGTGTTCACCGGCGGCTGCCGCTCGAAGGGGGCACTCACGGCGCAGCAGGCAGAAGGGAAGCACCTGTACGATACCCGCTGCGCCCATTGCCACGAAGACAACGACCTGGGGAGCAAAAAGGCTCCGCCCAATCTGCATGGAGTCTTCAGCCATGCCACCTTGCCCAGCGGTCTACCGGCCACGGACCAGGTGGTTGCGCGCGAGGTGCTGTCGGGCAGGGGCATGATGCCCTCGTTTGCCGGGCGGTTCACCGAAGAGCAGATGGCGGCGTTATTGGCTTACCTGCATACGGATATGCACGGAGCGAAAACGGAATAGGAGGCCCTTGCATGCATTCCGGCGTGATTTGGCTCACGATATACTGAAAGAATGGCGACGGCGACCGAAAAAACGTTCTATTTGGAGACCTTCGGCTGCCAGATGAATGCCCACGACTCGGAGAAGGTCATCGGCACCCTCCGGCAGCAGGGCTATCGGCAGGTGGAGACTGAACAGGAGGCTGGCCTCATCCTCTACAACACCTGCTCCATCCGGGATAAAGCAGAGCAGAAAGTTTTTAATCGGCTCAACGATTACAAGGCGCTCCACAAAGCGGGCAAGCGCTTTGGCGTGCTCGGCTGCGTGGCCCAGCAGGAAGGCGAGAAGATCTTCGAGCGGGCGCCGTACGTCTCGCTGGTGTCGGGATCGGCTTCGTACCGCAAGCTGCCGGAGATGATTGCGCGCCTGGAAGCCGGCGAGAACCGGATTACCGGCCTCGATGACCGCCAGACCGACGAGACCTTCGAGACCGAGTTCACCGCCCGCCAAAACCGCTTTCGCGGCTACATCACAATCATCGAAGGCTGCGATAAGTTCTGCTCCTATTGCGTGGTGCCGTTCACGCGCGGCAGGGAGCGCAGCCGGACCTCGACTTCCGTAATGGAAGAGGCGAAACGCATAGCGGATCTCGGCTATAGCGAGATTCAGCTCCTCGGCCAGAATGTGAACAGCTACCGCGATCCAGAGGGCAAGATGAGCTTCGCCGAACTGCTGACGGCGGTCGGTGCGGTGCCCGGGATCCGGAGGGTCCGGTTCACTACGAGCCATCCGCGCGACTTCACCCGCGACATTGTTGAAGCGATCGAGGCGTTTCCCACTCTCTGCGACCATGTCCATCTGCCGGTGCAGTCCGGCTCGGCCCGGGTGCTCAAGGCGATGGCTCGCGAGTACACCCCGGATTGGTACCTGGAGCGGATCGCCTGGATGAAAGCTGCCAAACGCCCCATTTCGCTCTCGACCGACATCATTGTCGGTTTTCCGGGCGAGACCGAAGAGGATTTCATGCAGACCATGGACCTGCTTGCCGAGGTGCAGTACGATTGTGTCTTCGCGTTCAAGTATTCGGCCCGTCCCAATACTCCGGCACTCGTGATGATCGACTCCATTCCCGACGCGGAGAAAGGCACGCGCCTTCAAGTGCTGCTTGATCGCCAGCGCGAGATCCAAAGAGGCAACTATGCCAAGCACATCGGGGAGATCATGGAAGTGATGGTGGAGGGCCAAAATCCTGCGCGCGGTCAGATTTCCACACGAAGTACCCAGAACAAGCCGGTGAATATCGCCTGGAATCACTCCATTGCGCCTGCGCCGGGCAGCTATCTCCAAGTCCGGATCATCGGCTCGCACCCGAACAGCCTCATCGGCGAGGTGGTCCAGGCTGCGACAAAAGGAGCCGTTTCGAATACCGTCGCCGTTTAAGGCGGCAAGGGGCCGGAGAAGGGAAGCCATGGATATCGAAGTGCGGATACGCGGATTGATGATGGATCCGTCCACCAACATGCCGATCGTGGTCCTGAAAGACGTCGCTTCCGAGACCGTGATGCCGATCTGGGTGGGGATCTTCGAAGCTAATGCGATAGCAATCGAGATTGAGAAACTGGCGGCTCCGCGCCCGATGACGCATGACCTGATGCGCAACCTCATTGGCCAC
>JAJZNH010000845.1:756-7925 GCA_021811745.1 Acidobacteriota bacterium | reverse complement strand
CGCGATGGTCGGCATGATGAATTGGTCGCAGTTGTTCTCGCAGTTCGCCCTGGGTGCGGCCATGGTAGGCGTACTTCCTTAACAGGTGCGGATATTCCCATTCAATGGAGGCTCTATGCCTGGGGCTGCTCGTTGTTCCAGGCATAGACCCTCGCCCCGCAGCCCAGGGCCCGGCTCCGCGCTTCTATGGCAATAATGGATCTGGCCAAGATAAATTTCGCGGTTGCCGGTACATCCTGTACAGTTTCTCCTTCAGCTTGCTATCGTTATCACCGTCATGATTGGTATGTTGCGACGGCAAAGCGCGTTGCTCCTCTTGTGCATGATGCTTGCATGTTGCTTGAGGTGTACCGCGGAAGAGCATTCATCGAATGAATCGGCAGTTACCGTTCCCGGTGATCGCTGGCTTGAGGTCGATCTCTATTGGTTTGATCAGAGTCACCTTCAAGACTCCGTTAACACGTTCTGGAGCCGCTTCACGCCTCTGTATCGCGGTGTTTCCGGCGACAAGGGAGTCATTCTAAATGTGGGATGGACTGTCGCCTACATCATGGAATGGAGCGGCAATCTGCAGCAGCGGATCTCTCTGCCGCTTGGAACGGGGCAGCAGCCATGGGTGGCAGAGACTTCATCGCTGCCAGGCTCGACGGAGCAGCGCCGCGAAGAATGGAAGCAGCGGTTTGCCAATCCGGTTATGGTGCAGAAGCAGGGGTATGGACCGTGGACGTATGCCGATCTGAAGCGCCTTGCGGAAATGATGCGCGCAACGGCTGAAGAGCACGGAATTCACAACTTCAAGGTCGGCAGCCTGGTGTATGCGTGGGATGACGCTTATGGCGAGGTTACGCCGTGGGCCAAGCGTCATCCCGAGGCCTTTACCGCGTTCGCCAATAGCAAGGGCCAGGCTCGTGCGGGTGCGCGGAGGTTCTTTAATCCCGCCAATACGTTGCATGCGGATCCCACACCGCTCGGAGGGCTTCCGCATGGATTGACTGAAGGGATGAGCGTGCATGCCGCATTCGCGGCGCAGTGGGGCAGCTTGTCCCGCGCAGCCGGATTGGATGCGCTGATGCTTCGTGATTCCTTCGGTTTTCCCATCCCCTACAAGCGCAGAGGGCCGATGGGCACTCTGATGCCGTCGCACGAGGCGATTCAACAGGCGACGGCGAGAGTTGCCGCTCTGGTTCGCGAGACGAAGCTGGCCAACCCGCATGCTTTGCTCATGATGTATTCGAATGCGGCCAGCGCGATAGGAGACTGGCGCAGCAATGGATGCGACCTTGAGCAGATTGCCAGGGAAGGCTATCTCGATATCTTTGTGGATCAGACGTGGGCCGGCGCGTGGAATGAGGTCGGTGTACGCCAGAAGGACTTTTGGAACTCGCCGACGCTTGGCTGGAGCTATCAGCTCGCTTACACGCTCATGCACGGAGCGATGCTCGCCGGTACGAAGGTCCGCCATTATCCGCTGGTGGAGACCTTTGATGCGTGGGAATCATGGGATGTGTTGCACACAGTGCCGCAGCGGCTTCGCTGGGGAATCTGGGCTTATTCGCATGCGGCGGTCATAACACCGGATGGCCTGGTCATGCCGCAAGGGTCGTACATCTCATGGGCAAACCAGGGCAAGCGGCTTCTCTCAGCGAGCGATGTCGCCTTTCTGAGCAGCAACGTCAATGCCGCCGTGCGCGACGCCGCTCAAACGAAGGAAGTCTTCGGACCGACGGTCGTTTATTCGCGGTCCGCAATGCAATGGCAGATCGATCACGCGACAAAAGACTCGACCATCAAGGAATGGATCGACGAGCAGACGGGATCCATCATCAAGTGGCATGTCCCGATCATGTCTGCAACACGTATCGAGTGGCTGCCGCGCGTCAACACCGGAATGGCAATCGTCCAAACGCCGTCGCACATGCATCCTGCGGAACTTAGCGGCCTCCAGCAGATGATTGATCGAGGCAGGCCGGTGGCCTTGTTTGGCAGCTTTGCCGGTGGCATCGATCCGCGGCTGCTCTCGCTCGCCGGATTGCGCCAATTTCAGCGCGGCGAGAGGCTCGCGTCAATTCACACCGCGCAGGCCGGCGACCTGAAAGGGTTAGCCGTCCGCAATGTGCCGTCGCGCTTTCCGGTGCAGGAAGTGCTTGATACTTCTCTGCAAGCTGCTTCTGCATCAGCTCAGGGCATGGCAACGACCATCTACAGCACGGACGGATTCCCCGAGCTTGTATTGAAGGACGATGCGGCGCAGAAACTTCTGCTTTGGGATCCACCGGAATTTTCGGTGCATCCTGGTGAGCGACTGCTGAAGATTTTGGGTGGAAGCCCGGCTCCGTATGTGTTGGCTGCCGCCGCGGTGAATGCGCTCGAACGTGATGCCGGTTTACTCCATGTCCGGAGCGTCGACGCGGAGCAGACGGGAGCCGCGGGCGCGTGGATGACCTCGGACGGAAGGATTCATCTGCTCTTCGGAAACATGGAAGAGGGATTACGCGATGATGCTGATCACAGCCGCCATTTCATCGTGGAAGCGCCTGCCGCGTGGAATAATGTCGCATGGCGCTCGGTATGGAGCGGCGCGTCCACGCCCGTGACGGGCGGGAGTATCCACGTTGATCTTGCGCCGGACCAATCCATCCTTCTTGAATCAAAAGCGAAATAGAGAAGCGAGTTTTTGCCCTGTAATGTGAGGGCGGCGTCAGGCCCAGGAAATCTGGCAGGGCCATTGGCATTACACCCTGCCAAGGCAATTCCTCGCCCCGGGCGGCATAAAGAATCTGCTCATCTTAATCACCAGCGGTAACTCGGGAGATACAGTACACCCCGGACATCCTGTCTCAGTCAGGTCGCGGAATATCATTGTATATTATTGATAATAAATATAATAGATATCTATAATTCGCGATAAATGCCTGCCATTTCCTGCCTCTTGAGTTTGTATAAGTAATCGACCTTGAGGCAAAAATGACCAATTTAATCATTTTTGTGGACATATTAATCAAATTGAAGTACTGTAGCTAACATCGTTGGGCTTAGGCTCTTTCATTGTTTCAAAAGGCCTTGGCGTTCTCCGGTGCTCTGCAACCTTTACAAAAGGAAGGTCAACATGCGACATCCCGCTCGCAAATTTCTCTCCCTGATCGTGTGTTTGATGTTCGTTAACGTGATGGTTTTGTGCGCCCAAAACGTGGCTGAATCCACCAGCAGCGTAGCCGCCGACCCAACCGGCGCCGTGGTTTCCGGCGTCACCGTGGCGGCTCATAACATCGGCAACCGCACGCAGTTGCCCACCACCTGCAACTCTTGAAGCGAGGCCTCGATGAACACTAAAAATTTTCTGCGCATTCTTCTTGGGTTCGCACTGGTACTGTGCGTTTCCCTAGCCCCCGCCCAGACCGTAACGGGTACGATTACCGGCCAGGTGACTGACCCGAGTGGCGCCGTGGTGCCCGGCGCCAAGGTAGTGGCAACCGACCTGGACACCAGCGTGTCCACCTCCGCAACCACAAATGCGGACGGACTTTTCCGCATTCAATTTTTGCCGATTGGCCATTACCAGGTGGCGATCACGGCGCCCGGATTCAAGAACGGAACCATCGCGCCGTTCTCCCTGGAAGTTCAGCAGACGGCGAACTTCAATGTGAAATTAGAGGTGGGGAGCACGACAACCAGCGTGAGCGTATCAGCGGCGGCGCCTATTCTGAATACCAGCAGCCCCACGATCGGCAGCGTTTTCACCGCAAATACCATCTCGAATCTACCGCTGAACGGTCTCGATTTCTCGGCGGTTACGCTCTATATGCCGGGCGCGGTGTCGTCCTACGGAACGTCGGGCACCACGAGCATCGAGCGCAGTACGTTCAACTCCGACACCCCCAATTTCAATGGCAATCGGTCGCAGGCGAACAACTACACGATCGACGGCATCGACGACAACGAGACCTACAACAATCTGATTTCGTACAGTCCGGCCCCCGAGGCTCTCGACGAGATGAGAGTGGTGACGGCTGACTCGCCGACCGATCAAGGAAACGTGAATGGCGCCGCCGTGGAGCTTGTGCTGAAGAGCGGCACGAATCAATTTCACGGTTCGGTCTACGCCTACGTGCAGAATTATCGCTTCAACGCAAATTCCTACCTCAACGGCCTGACTACACCGGTGACGCCTATCAACCCATTCACGCAGACGCAGTTTGGGGGCACGATCGGTGGTCCCATCAAGCGCGACAAGTTGTTCTTCTTTGCCGATTACCTCGGGGCACGCCAGAACAGCGGGGGATTCCAGCATGCCAGCGTGATTCCAAACGCAATGCGCAATGGCGATTTCTCCGTTTTGCTCAACGGCTCCAATCCGATCCAGCTCTACAACTCGCTCAGCACTGCGACTGTCGCTGGAAAGACCACGTACACATTTCAGCCATACTCTGGCGATACCGGCATCCCCGTCAACAATCCGGTAGCCAAGTTTCTGTTTGCACATCCAAATCTATATCCCGACTGCGGAGCGGATAACCCGGTGACGCCGACGGGTGGTTTGTGCGTGCCTCCCACCGATGGAATTGCGCAGAACAACTACGAGGCTCCGATCAAGAATTTTATCGGCAACAACCAGGGCGACCTGAAGCTCGAATACGACATGCGGCCCAGCGACAAAATCACGGCCTTTTTCTCGGACTCCCACGCCTATAACGGCGGGACTTCGGTTATGCCCATTCTCTTCCCGGTCGAGGATCTGTATCCGACCTGGATCGTGGGGGCGAGTTGGGTACATACATTCTCTCCTTCGCTCGTGAATAATGCGCGTATCGGCTTTACTCGGACAGATTGGAACCAGGGACTCCCGACGGATCCGACGGGAATCTTCGGTACTACAGGCAACGCCAAGGTAGGCATCACCTTTCCGAATCAAGCGTACAATGGGTTCACCAACCAGAACCTCAACAACGGCCTCAGCAGCGTTGGCACCTCGGCTTACGTTGCCGGAGTCATCGACAATACTTACACCTACACCGACGTTCTGACGTGGCAGCGCGGAAAGCATTTCATCAGCATGGGCGTGGACGCAAAGCGCTACCAGAACAACTACCCGACGGGCAACAACGACGGCTACATGGGTTCGCTTAATTACAGCGGAGCCTTCACGTCGAGTCCGTTCGCCGCAACCGCCAGCGGTTACGGCCCGGCGGATTTTGTGCTGGACCGTGTATCGTCGGGAGGTGTTACTTTATCAAGCGTCAATGTCGGGCAGCGTCAATGGCGCGCAGCTGGCTTTGCCCAGGATAGCTTTAAGGTGCTCCCCGATCTCACAGTGGTTTACGGCCTGCGTTACGAGTACGACGAGCCGTGGGTCGAGCAATCCGACCGGACCGGAAATATCAACCTGGCGACGGGGCAGATCATGTATGCCGGTCACATTCCCGTAGGCGCGCCGCCCGATGCGGCGATCTGCCCCAACACTGCCTGTTACCAACCAAACTTCAGGCAATGGATGCCCCACGTTGGATTTGCTTACCAGATCACTCAACGCTCAGTCATCCGCGGTGGCTATGGAGCGGTAAGCTTCTTTGAGGGCAACTCATTCAATCAGCGCCTGACAGCGATTATGCCCTTCATGCAGGCGGCCGGTTTCACGGTCAACGCCCCTACCCCAACGGCGGTGGCCACGCCAAACACAGCCGAGGAAGGCTTTACCAATACCGACACCAGCGTTCAGTACAGCAGTTCCAACAACGGCTTCACGGCGTATCCGCAGAACATTCAGCCGGCGTTCGTGCAGGAGTGGAACCTCACGACGGAGTACGCACTCAGCCAAACGCTTTCGCTGCAAGTGGGGTACGTGGGCGAACAGGGGCAGCACATTGAAGACTACGGCAACGTCAATCAGTGGCTGGTGAACGGCGATTCCACCTCGGCCCCGTTTTACAACAGCAAGTACATTGGCGTGGATGGGGTCGATTCGGCGCTGGGCGTCGGCGGCAATGGCGGGCTCCTTATTACCGAGTCGCGCGCCATGATGAATTACAACGCGTTGCAGGCTGTGCTGCGCCAGCGCTTGAGCCACGGACTCGAGTACACTCTGAACTACACGTGGAGCAAGGCGATGACCAACAGCATAGGCAACTATTCGCTGTTCGGCAGCTTTTTTACCCCCGGTTACGGTTACAGCGGCGCATTCCAGAACTACTACAACAGCCACGCAGACTACGGTCCGGCCGGCTATGACGTGCCGCAGAACATCTCCGCGACGGGCGTGTATGCACTGCCGGTAGGCCATGGGCAGATGTTCCTTCCCAATGCCAACCGGCTGGTGGATGAGGCGCTGGGTGGTTGGAAGATCGCGACCGCCTTCGCAGCCTACTCGGGCTTCCCGCAGGTCATCACCGGACCAGGCAACAACTCCAATAGTTACGGCGCCAGCCGTGTGAACCAGTACCGTAAGCTGAAGGTCGTGGGCCGCAGCAACGTAAACTGGTGGGGCACTGATCCGTCAGCGAAGCCGTGTCTCACGCCGGGAGTGGACAATGGCGTGTGCGCCTACGGCGTGCCCGCTCCCGATACTTTCGGGACTGAAAGCAACGGCTCAATTCGCGGACCGGGCTTCGTCAATCTGGACCCGTCGGCATTCAAGGACTTCAATACGTTCCGTGAGCAGTCGATCGGTTTCCGGCTCGATGCTTTCAATGCATTCAATATCGTGAGCTATGGGAATCCGGATTCCAGCATCACGGATCCAAACTTCGGCAACGTTTACTTTCAGCAACCGCGTTCTAACTCACGCACGCTGCAGTTTTCGCTGCACTACAACTTCTAGACTTTGCTCATTGGCTGATTTACTAATAATACTGACTGTCCCAGGTCCCGATTCCGGGACCTGGGCACGACAACGGCTTCCGCGCTCGCGAGATGAGCGATCATCGGGCCTGAGCATTGATCGCACGGACGAGCGCAACTGGCCGGCCGAAGGCAAGGGCTATATCGCTTGCGCTTTGGATTTCGTGTGATCGTACATGCGTGCCTGGGATCTGAAAGCCAGTAAGACTGGGATCGATCATGGTACTTGAAATTTGCGTGGACTCTCTGGAATCGGCGATTGTCGCGGCCACGGGAGGGGCAGAACGCATCGAGTTGTGCAGCGATCTGATGGAAGGTGGCATTACTCCAAGTGCCGG
>JAJZNH010000845.1:0-746 GCA_021811745.1 Acidobacteriota bacterium | reverse complement strand
CGTGATGATCCGTCCCCGCGGCGGCGATTCGGTCTACTCGATCCGCGAGCTTGAAGTGATGGAAAAAGACATTGCCGCAGCAAGGCAGCTGGGCGCGAACGGCGTGGTTCTTGGCGTGCTTCGCGACGACGGCCGGGTAGACATCCGGCGTACGGAGCAGCTCGTGAAACTTGCGTCGCCCATGCAGGTTACCTTTCACCGCGCCTTCGATATGACTCCCGATCTTGAGCAGGCGTGCGAGGATGTCATCGCTGCTGGAGCGCATCGGATTCTCACCTCTGGAGGCAAGCAGACGGCGCGCAAAGGCGGGGCACAGATTGCCCGGCTGGTCAAGCGTGCGGGAACCAGGGTTGGAGTGATGGCGGGCAGCGGGATCAATGCCCGCAATGCGGTTGAACTGGCTCGCGTCACCGGCGCCGTGGAGTTTCACGCTTCGCTTAGAAAGCAGGTGAAGAACCCGGTGAAGTATCGCAAGAATGATGTGAGCGTGGGAGTGCGAAAGAGCGTCGACTTCATTCGCTTTATGCTGGCGGAGGCTGATGTTCGCGCTTTGCGCCAGGCGCTGGACTCTGCCGTTGCGACGGCAATCGCGGGCCATGCAGTAGAATGAACCTGTTTACACCACAAGCTCGGGAGGCGCTTTTCCGTCCGCCATGTCCTCGAAAACCGATGAGCGCGCAAACACCATCCTGCGGCTGCTTTTGAGCCACGGCAAGACTTCGGTCGACGATTTGATGTCAATCGTC
>JAJZNH010000644.1:7558-7938 GCA_021811745.1 Acidobacteriota bacterium | reverse complement strand
TATCTTGGCGGCCCAAGTCAAGCCTTGGGTGCGGGCACGTATAATTCCGGCACGTCGCTTGGGGCAGCATCCAGTGTGGGAATGCAGGGAGCCAACCCAGGCTATGATTCCCAGGGAGGCTACTCGCTGAATGGGTTGCAGGGCGCTTACCCCGCGCAAGGCTCTTATCCCCAGGGCGCAACCTATCCCCAGGGCGCAACCTATCCGCAGGGCGCAACCTATCCGCAAAATGCGCAACTCGGATCTGCTCTACAACAAGGTCAATTTAGTCAAACTTACCCATCGCCAGGAGGGTCTTACTCGCCATATTATATAGAACGAAGGGACGACGTGTTGGTCTATACTAGCCCTCCTCTTGAAAGAGACTTGACACTACTTGG
>JAJZNH010000644.1:0-7548 GCA_021811745.1 Acidobacteriota bacterium | reverse complement strand
ATTACCCTCAGGGAGGGGCTTCTTCTCCATATCAGGCACAGCAGCAAGGGCAATACTACCCAAATCAATCTGGAATGACCGGGCAAATGAATATGCCCATGGTTTCGCCCCAACAGGTCATTGCGATTCTGGAGCAGGATCCGGACACCATGGGAACAGCAAAGTACCTCGCCGGACAGCAGTATGGGGTTGATCCTTCAACCATTTCGAATACCGGGGTCTACAACTGCATCCAGCAGGATCCAAATTTCCGCTCCCTGATAGCCGGCCAGCTTATTGAGCAAGGTTACACGGTCTTTCCCGGCCAATCGCGGATGGGGAGAGCCAATGCACTTGGCTTATCGACGCAAATCGGCGGGACGCGTCAATACAATCCGTACGCGAATCCGAATTTTGCCGGCCGCTATCCTCTTTTTCCGATGCGCCCTCCACAACCGCCGAGAGAACTGCGAAAGGAAACGCCGTCGCCTTATCCCAATCTCGCCTCGTCGTGGGATCTTTACTCGCAGGAGGTGCCTACCAATGTCAGGTTGCGGCGGTTCGGGAGCGATACTTTTCTGTTCGGAACCGGCAACATCAACTTATTGCCGATGGATTTACCCGTTGGTCCCGACTATGTCCTGGGTCCCGGAGATAGCCTGATCGTAAATATGTGGGGGGGGCAAGCGGCGCGGCTGAGCCGGATCGTCGATCGTCAGGGGAAAATCGAACTGCCTGAAGCCGGCACTATTACCGTCTCCGGCCTCACCATAGCTCAGGCGCAAAATGCCGCCCAAAGGGCTCTGAGCACGCAATTTCAGGATGAGCATGTGGAAATTTCACTGGGCCGCGTGCGCACGGTGAGGGTCTATGTCGTCGGCGACGTGCAGCGGCCGGGAGCCTACGACGTCAGTTCATTGTCCACCCCGCTCAATGCTCTTTTTGAAGCAGGAGGACCGACAAGCGAGGGGTCGCTTCGAATTTTGGAACAGTATCGTGGTACCCATCTGGTCCAGAAAATTGATCTCTATGACTTTCTGCTGCGGGGGGTACGGACCAATTTGCATCGGCTCCAGCCCGGCGACACCATCCTGGTGCCCCCGGTCGGCCCTCAGGTTTCAGTAGCAGGGATGGTGCGGCGGCCGGCGATCTACGAATTGAAGGGCAAAACCGATTTAAAGCAAGTCTTGAATCTTGCTGGGGGCCTCATGCCTTCGGCCGATCTGAAGGAGATTCGGGTAGAACGCGTAATAGCGCACCAACAGCATACGATGCTGCGCGTAAAGATACCCGATGGCACGAAAGGCGAAGCCAAGCTGCCTCCCTTCCAGGTACAGGACGGCGACTTTATTGAGGTGTCACCGATCCTCCCCTACAATGACCAGGTCGTCTACCTTGAGGGCCACGTGTATAAACCCGGCCCCTACGCTTGGCGAGAGGGAATGACCGTTGACGATCTTCTCCATTCTTACCAGGACGTGATGCCCGAACCGGCCATCCGAGCCGACATCGTCCGCTTGGTCCCCCCCGACTTGCATCCGGTGTCGATCCCCTTCAATCTCCCCGATGTATTGATCGGCAATGATCCCATTACGCTCCAGCCGTTTGATACCGTAGAGGTATTCGGGCGTTACCAAGTTGACGCGCCCACGGTGTCCATCTATGGAGCCGTGCTCCGGCCCGGCACCTATCCAATGTCCCAAGGAATGACTGCGGCAGGGCTTGTGCGTATGGCTGGCGGTTTTCGCCGCAGCGCCTACCGCAAGATTGCCGACCTTTCCACCTATACTGTTCAGAACGGGCAGCGTGTCTTAGTCCAATCTCGCACCGTTGACATAGCCGAAGCACTCACTGGTGACAAGAGCGCCAACGTCGTTCTTAAGCCCGGCGATGTGCTCGGAATCCGGCAGCTATCAGGTTGGATGGATATTGGGTCCGCCGTTACGATCAGCGGCGAAGTGCGGTACGACGGAACCTATGGCATCGTTGATGGAGAACGGCTGAGTACCGTGCTGAAGCAGGCGGGCGGCTTCCGTTCCGATGCCTATCCCCAAGGGGCGATTCTGGAACGGGTAGACGTGCGCAGAATGGAAGAAATCAACCGGCAGGAGCTTATCCAGCGTCTCGAAGCCACCGCTCCCAGTGCGTCAGCGGGCGTAAGTGGAACGTCACAGGACGAACTGAACATGCTCAAGGCGGAGCAGCAAGAACAGCAGCAGGCATTAGCGGCATTGCGAAGCCACCCAGCCACAGGCCGGATGGTGATCAACATCACCCCCAATATCAGCAAATGGCAAGGCACTGAGGCAGACATCGTGCTGCGGGCGGGTGACCGACTCATCGTTCCCAAGTTTCCCAACTTTGTAATGGTTAGCGGACAAGTCTACAACCCCACGGGGATTTCCTATCGCCCCGGCGAGAATGCAGGATGGTACTTGAGTCAGGCCGGCGGCGTCACTCAATCGGGAAACAAGAAGGAGATTTTCATTCTGCGCGCAAACGGCGCCGTAGTGGCCAATAACCGCGAACGCACGATCTTCGAAGGAGGCGTTCTCGGTACGCGCTTGTATCCAGGCGACTCCGTCATTGTTCCGGAGAAGATCACCGGTGGCTCGCAAGCCTGGCGCAACATCGTCGCCACAGCCTCGGTGGCCTCCTCCGTTATGCTTGGTGGGGCCTTTGCTGGAGTTTGGTGATAGAGATGCTTACTTTCCATGGAAGAAAGAAGCCCGTAGCATTTTCGGACATTGGTGCAGGCACTTTCATCCAAATGGATTTCACGTCCCCTGGACTTCATCCACATGTTGATCTCGTTCCCGCCTAAGTGCGCGGCGAGATCAGGTGATCTGGCTTATCAAGCGCAAGAGTTCGATCCACTCGGCGCGGGCGCACGGGGAACGGAAGAAGCACTTTGTTGGTCAGCCCATCTGGACCTCGGGAATTTCTGCTAGCCACGGTGGGCCGGGAAGAAAGCATGGTCTGGAAATACATCTGCACGCAGGGAGCGGAGAAGAAGATAAGCGCGTGGTGCATCTGAAAATGTGAAAGTAAGCAGCCAGCGAAAGGTGGGCCAACAACAACGCGGGCCTCGTTAGCGATCCCGCGCGAGTCGTTTTTAAGCGGCTCAAACCAAAAGGCCCTCTGGATTGCCTGTGGATATTAACCAATCGGATTGGATCGCCCCAAACTTCTCCTTGTACCACTCGGCGTATTCCTGGAGTATCGGAAGCAGCGCAGAGTTCAGGGGGATGGTGCGGCCTTCACCAGCCTCTGTTTTACTCCGGCCAACAGCGAGGAAGCTCTTCTCAAAATTGATCTGGCCCCATGTGAGCGTTCGGATCTCTTTGTCACACATCCCGGCCTTTCGGAGCCGGATGCCGTTACGCATGGACTTCACATCGATTTGCTGAGTGGCATCTGCTCCGCCGCGGGGCTGGGCCTATTCCCATTGCATCAGTCCTACCTCCCCATAACGCACTAGAGAACCGAACTTGCGATAGGCAGGTGCGATCCCTGGAGTCCAATGAAAAAATACGGAGACCGTAATTCACAACGGGCATGACGCGGCAAATTTCTGCAACCAACATCCGGCGAAGACGCATCAAAAAAATATCTGTCGCCTGATTCATAGCTGAAAGCGCGCGGCGGCGGGACGCATTTCTCCATCGCGCATCCATACTGCAAGTTGTCCCTGCCTCGGGTCTTCTCTCCGCGGAGGACAGCTATGATTCTTCCCGAGATGAGAGACGTAGTCGGGATTCGGCAACTGACGGGATGGAACGAAATTGGTTCCTCGATCACCGTCCAGGGCGAAGTCAAATATGCGGGGACCTACGGCATCGACGAGGGCGAACTGCTGAGCTCGGTGTTGGAGCGCGCCGGAGGCTTCCGCACAGATGCCTACCCACAGGGGGCGGTGCTCGAACGCGTGGAAGTACGGCAACTCGAAGAAGCCACCCGCCAGCAATTGATCCGCCAGATCGAAACCAGCGTCCCAACCGTGGCGGCCGGGGTTTCGACGGCGGCGCAAGATCAACAGACGCAATTCGCGGCGATGCAGCAGCAGCGGCAGGAGGTTTTGGCAGCCCTGCGCACCCAACCAGTCCCCGGCCGGGTGCTGATCAAGATCTCCGCCGACATCGGCCAATGGCAGAATACGCCCGCCGATATAGTCCTGCGCGCTCGGGACAGGCTCGTGATACCCAAGCGCCCCGATTTCGTTCTTGTCAGCGGTCAGGTCTACAACCCCATGGGCATCACGTATCGGCCCCGCAAAGATGCCGGCTGGTATCTCGCCCAAGTCCGCGGAGCGATGCGCTATGGTGATAAAGGCAAATCTTCATCGTTCGCGCCGACGGCTCCGTGGTGGGCAACGAGAGAAGCACCCTCTTCAGCGCCGGCATCTTAAGCACCCGCATGCATCCCGGCCACTCCATCGTCGTTCCCGAAAAGGTGATCGGCGGCTCGATGCTCTGGCGCAACCTGATCGGAACCGCACAGATTGCGTCGGCGTTTGTTCTTCCCCTTGGTTTTGCTGGCGTCTTATGATTCGGCGAGCTGGAACATTGAATACACAGGGAGCGAAGTCTTGCGGTCCGAAACTTAGTGCGCAAGTTGACCATCCATCATTGGACATGGCTTTGTAGATCAATTGAACAGAATCGGATCTGGTTCGGAGCACGACTCGCTGGGTGCGCATGAGGCACGCGGGGTTGCATACGGGTCCATGGATAAGGTTGTGCTGGCTGATTCCAGTGAAAGGAAGGCGGCTCGGTAGCGTGGCAGAACATCATAGGCGTAGCACAAATCATGTCGGCAACTGCGCTTTTGCACGCTATTGCAGGAGTGTACTGATCTCTTGCCAGGATGAGTAGGAAAGTCAGTTTGCGACCAGGAACCAGAAAGAACCACGTTTGCCCTGCGCCGGAGATCGAACCTTGAACACGACAGAAGAACAACGACAAAACGCGAGCCGGCAAGACGTGATCGAAAACGCATCGTATCCGATACACATCCCGATCACTGAATATGTGACTGCCATTTGGGAGCGCCGCCGCTGGCTGGCCATCGTAGTTGGCGTAGGCACGCTAGTTGTAGCTGGTTTCTCATTCTTGATCCCAAATAAATACACCTCCACAGCGCAATTGATGCCGCCTGACTGGCGGCCGCCTTCGGGTGAACTCATACTCAGCGCATTAGCGGGAGGAGGCGGCTCTATGGGGAGGAGCCTGTCGGGAGTCTTGTCGGGCGGCGCGACGCCGAGCGCAACCTATATAGGTATACTGGAGAGCCGAACCGTCCAGGACAGTATCGTTAACCGCCTTGACCTGCGACGCGTATATCATTGCAAGTTCGATGTTGACGCCCGCAAGGCTCTGGCAAAGGAAACCGACATTGTAGCCGACAGGAAGAGCGGAATCATCAGCATCGCGGTGACAGACAAAGATCGCTATCTTGCCCGCAACATTGCAGAAGCATACGTTCAGGAGCTGGATAAGCTCGTCGACAACCTTAGCACATCCTCGGCACGGCGCGAGCGGATTTTTCTCGAAAGCAGGCTGAAGTCGATCAAGGCCAACCTCGATACGAGCTCTCGCGCGTTGAGCGAATTCTCAAGCCGCAACGCCACCCTGGATATCGAGAGGCAGGGCGAGGCAACCGTCGATGCGGCGGGCAGGCTTCAGGCCGAATTGATCGCTGCTCAGAGCGAGTTGTCCGGACTAGAAGCTGCGTATACAGGCGAAAATGTGCGGGTACGCGAGGCTCAGGGACGCGTCAATGAACTGCAGGAACAACTAAGGAAGATGACCGGGGCAGGAACGAGTGCTAACGCTGCCAACCACCATCCTGACCAGACCCTCCCCTCCGTCCGCGAGTTGCCCCTTTTAGGGTTGACCTACTTTGACCTCTCTCGGCAAGTAACTATGGAGGAAACGTTATATGAGACTTTAACTAAACAATACGAGCTCGCCAGGGTTCGGGAAGCCGAGCAAATCCTACCCATCGAAGTGCTCGACGCGCCTAGCTTGCCGGAGAAGAAGTCAGGCCCGCACCGTAGCTATATTGTCATCTTTGGCCTCTTTTTCTTTTTGTTTGCTGGCATCGCATGGATAGTCGTGTCTAAATTATGGGAATTGAGTGACGATTCGCACCCCGCGAAGGCGCTTGCCATTCTAATTCTGCAATCGGTTCGACGCCGCAAAACAAAGGGTTCCAATTGAGCATCCTGCCCGCAGCAATGCGCGGAGAGCGTCGTCTTGCTGGAAATATTTTCTCCTTATATATCCTGCAGGGCCTAAACTACATCGTTCCCATGGCGGTACTGCCTTATTTGGTCCGCGTCTTGGGGATGAATATGTACGGCCTGTATGCCTTTGCACAATCGTTCGCGCTGTACTTTACCTTGTTCACCGATTACGGGTTCAATTTTTCGGCGACTCGCTCCGTTGCGATGAAGAATGATGATCGCGAGGCAGTATCGCGCGTCTTCTCCTCCGTGCTGGTGATCAAGCTGACTTTCATGCTTGTCGGCGCACTAGTCCTTGTTACAGTTGTGGACCTTGTGCCGCGCTTTCATCAAAACAGCGCGTTCTTCTTCGTCGCTTATGCCGCAGTAATTGGAAATGTTCTATTTCCTCTCTGGTACTTTCAGGGGATAGAGCAGATGGGATATATCTCAGGCATTGTCGGCATATCTCGACTGCTCGGGGCGGCGGCACTATTCGGGTTTGTGCATCATCCCACAGATGCTCTTCTCGCTCTTGCAATTCAGTCTGCGGTGCCCGTGGTCGGCGGAGTTGCGGGCTTGTGGGTCGCATTCCATAAGTTAAAGGTACGTCCATCTCGGCCCAGTGCGGCTGACGTCAAGGCCACGTTGGTAGATGGATGGCACTTATTCATCTCAACGGCGGCCATTAGTCTCTACACCAACACGAATGTCTTCCTCGTCGGCCTGCTTGCGGGAAATGTTCAAGCGGGCTATTTCAGCGTCGCCGAAAAAATGGTTCGCGCTCTTCAGGGACTGTTTGGGCCGGTCACCCAGGCCGTTTTTCCTCACATAGCCAATTTGGCTGCGAAATCAAGAGATGCAGCTGTCCGTTTTGCAGTGCAGATGCTCCTATGGATGGGGGCAGCCAGCCTAGCAGTATCCATCGGCGTCCTATTGCTGGCCCGCCCCGCGGTGCTTCTTCTCTTCGGACATTCCGCGGCAGGGAGCCTCCCCGTAGTCCGCTGGATCGCCTTTCTTCCGTTTGTCGTGACTATCAGCAATGTGCTGGGAATTCAGGTCATGGTGCCATTCGGCCTCGACCGGCAGTTCAGCCGAATCTTGTTCTTCGCGGGGCTATTAAACCTCGCGCTTGCTATCCCTCTCATTCGTCTTTATACGGCACCTGGCGCTGGAGCCTCGGTGCTCGTCACAGAGTTTATAGTTGCCGCCCTCATGTTCCTTATTCTACGCCGCCATAATGTTCATCTTTTCCATTCCACGAGACTGCCTACGTGAGGGGCGACGCGCTTACTGTAGTGGCTCGCTGCGCGGGTAGCGTTGTTCCGGCGCGTTTCGCCGCG
>JAJZNH010000126.1 GCA_021811745.1 Acidobacteriota bacterium | reverse complement strand
GATTCCCCGCGGCCGCTGGAACCAGCCGGAAGACCTGGTAGGCGCTGTTCTGTTCCTGGCCAGCGACATGGCGGACATGGTGGTGGGCCATGTACTCATGGTGGATGGCGGGTGGACGATCCACTAGAACCGGGTTCATCGACTCGCGAAGTTCATGGGCGCCGCCTTGTTCTTGGGTCCCATACTCGCCGAATGAGCCTGCGGGACAATTATGAGAGCGGTTGTAGCTCGACGGGTAAAGACATATTCCAAAGTTGATGGTGAATGGGATGAGACTCGCAAAGAAAGTGGCACTGGTGACGGGGGCGGCTCAGGGAATCGGAAAGGGCATCGCTCAGGCATGTGCGGCGGAGGGAGCCGACGTCATCGTCAATGACATCCGCTGTTCGGCCCATACCGACGAACTCGCGGAGTCGATCCGCAAGCAGGGCCGCCGCGCCATGGTGGTGCAGGCCGATGTGACCTCGCGGGAACAGGTGGAGGCCATGTTCGAGCGCGCCTGGAACGAAATGGGGCCGATCGACATCCTGGTCAATAATGCCGGTATTGAAACCATCGTTCCTTTTCTCGAGATGACGGACAAGCAGTGGGACGATGTGACCATCACCAACCTGAAAAGTGGCTGGATGTGCTCGCAGGTTTTCTCCCGGCATGTGGTGGCGGCCAAGCGCCAGGGGGCCATCGTCAATCTCGGCTCCATTCAGGCGGCGCGCGTGCTTCCCGGGCGCACCCACTATGCCCCCAGCAAACTGGCCGTCGAGGCTCTCACGCGTAACATGTCGGCCGAAATTTCGCCGCTGGGCATCCGCGTCAACTGCATCCATCCCGGCTTTATTGAAACCCCGATGACAAGCTGGATCCTGAGCAATCCTGAAATTCTTAAGACCGTGGTCGGCCAGATCTCGATGGGGCGGCCAGGGCAGCCGTGCGATATTGGGACGGTGGCCGTATTTCTGGCCTCCGACGATGCCAGGTACGTCACCGGCCAGTCCTTCTATGTGGATGGCGGCTGGGTGGGTAAATAGAAACGTACCGATACCGGACAACCGGGCTTTGCCGGCCGCCACCGGGCCGGTTCCAGGGGGAGCTTTGAAGCGACGCGAGTTTCTTGCCTCATCTCTTGCAGCTTCAGCCTTAGCGCTCGGCAGCCGCGTCGAGGCGGCTCCAGCCGGTGCCGATCCGGCAACCGGCAAACCCCGGCAGTATTACGAACTGCGTAAGTACGATCTGCAGCAGGGGCATCAGAGCCAGTTGACGGGTAAGTACGTTGCCGATGCGCTGATTCCCGCGCTCAACAAGATGGGCATCGGCCCGGTGGGCGCATTCAATTTATTCTTCGGCGAACACACGCCAATTCTGTATCTGCTGTTGCCTGCGAATAACCTGGACACGCTGGTGAACGCAGAGCTGAAGCTGCGCCAGGACGAGAATTTCCTTGCCGCTGCGGATGCATTCTGGAATGCGCCGGAAAGCAGCCCGCCCTTCCAGCATGTCGAAAGCTCGCTGTTGATCGCCTTTGAAAGCTGGCCGCAACTGGTGCTTCCGCCGCCGGGAAAAAACGGCAAACGCGTCTTTCAACTGCGCTCCTACATCAGCGCCACCAATCGCGACCATGTGCGCAAAGTCAAGATGGTCCAGTCCGGCGAATCGGAGATCTTCGCGAGAGCCGGATTCTGGCAGGTCTTTTTCGGAGACGCGCTGATCGGCCACGATTTACCGAACCTCACGTACATGCTCAGTTTCAGCGATCTGACTGAGGTCAACGATCTTTGGAATAAGTTCTTTTCCGATCCTCAGTGGAAGAAGTTAGCCGCGATGCCGGAGTTCAGTTTCGAGCCCATCGTGGCGAATGTCACCAGCCTGATCCTGAATCCCGCGCCATTTTCGCAGATTTAGCTTCAGCGGACGCGAACACATGCAGCCACGGTTCCGGGTTTTGTCCCGGACGGAAGTTTCCTCAGAGGAGGTTTGCACGATGAAGAAGCAACTGAATCGGCGCCAGGCGATCAAGACCATGGCGCTGACCGCGGGCGCGGCATGCGCCGGCCTGCCCAAGGCGCTCGGCATGAGCCCGAGCAAGATCAAAATCGGCCATACCTGCATTACCTGGGGCACGTTTCCGCCCAAGCCTGGAATGCACGACGAAACGCTGGGCCTGGCATTGAAAGACATCTCCGCCGAGGGTTTCTGGAACTACGAAACCTTTATCGACGATATTGTCGATTGGGATCGGCGGGGACAGTTGCAGGCATTGATGGACCAGTACAACGTCCCGCTGCTTTCCGCCTACACCGCGGTCGATGTGCTCAACCCTGCGAGCCGCAAATCGGAGGTCGAGCGCCTCAAGCAGCAAGTTCAAACTGTCAAGAAATACAAAGGCAGTTACATCGTGCTGCAGGTCAACCACATCGACCCAGCCACCTATAAGTTCCAGGAACACCGCGCCGACATCATCTCCGGACTCAACGAATATGCGGCCGCGATTGTGGATTTCGGGTTGCAGTGCGGACTTCATCAACATACAAGCACTGCAGTCGAGCACCGGGACGAAGTCTACGCCGTGATGGATGCGGTGAATACCAAAAACCTGAAGTTTGCACCCGACATAGGCCAGTTGCAGAAGGGCGGCGCCAATCCGGTGCAGGTGGTCAAGGACTTCCTGCCTTTGGTCACCCACATGCACCTCAAGGACTACAAGGGCTGGCAGTGGTACGAAGGCTACAGCCCGCTGGGAATGGGCGTCGTGGATATTCCCGCCATTCTCAAAATGATGGAGAGCAAAGGGCTTGAAACCGGCATCATGGTGGAGCTCGATCCTTCGAAGAACGGTCCGATGACGCCTCTGCAAACGGAGAAGATTAGCAAGGCCTATCTCGGGAAGCGGGGTTTCAAGTTCCGCAGTTGACCGGTTTCTTCGCGAGCCATCGTGGCGTTTTCCTGAGGAGAACGCCACCCGAAAGCTGTGCCTTGCGGGGCAGAGCAACCCTGGCCCCCGCTGCACAACCAGCGTCTTCTCTTTGAAGCCCGCCGGGCCCTTGCCCATCTGCCTGCCACGGCGGTCTTTTCCGGCCTCTCTTCGCTGAAAATTCATGATTCCGAAGGAACGTGCTTCAGCTGTTTCGAAACTGTGATCCAAATCGTTGCCGGAAGTCCCCGCGCCCATGCAGTCTATTCATAGCAGGATGTACCGGTCATTCAGACATTCCCAGGCGACATCGGAATAGAACGTTCGAGACCGCCAAACGGCTCGGAGGCGGTTGCGAACGCTCCCGGTTCGATTGGCGTCCATACAGGCTGGAGAGCGACCTATGGCGAAAAAGCGAATCGTGGTTGTAGGGGGCGTTGCAGGCGGAGCAACCTGTGCGGCGCGTCTGCGGAGACTCGACGAGGAGGCGGAGATCCTCGTGCTCGACCGTGGCCTTTATGTTTCTTTTGCCAACTGCGGTCTGCCCTATTACGTGGGCGACGTGATTCGCGACGAAGCCAGGTTATTGCTCGCTTCTTCTGCCTTGTTCCGCGAACGCTTCAACATCGAGGTGCGCACCCGCACCGATGTCGTTGCCATCGATCGCGCTGCGCGGACCGTCGCGATGAAGAACCTCGAGACCGGCGAGGAGTCCAGCGAGCGGTACGACGTTTTGGTTCTTTCGCCCGGTGCTGCCCCGATCCGGCCTGCCTGGCCGGGAGTCGATCTGCCCGGCATCTTCACGCTCCGCAACATTCCCGACAGCCGCGCCATGCGCGACTGGATCGAAGCACGCAGCCCGAAAACCGCGGTGATCGTCGGCGGCGGCTTTATCGGGCTGGAGATGGCCGAGAATCTCGCCCATCGCGGCATTGCCGTTTCGATCGTCGAACTTGCCAGCCAGGTGATGCCACCGCTCGATCCCGAATTGGCCGCGTATGCCGCGCAGCAGCTCGAGTCGCGCGGCGTCCAGATCGTTCTGGGCGATGGCGTTGCCGCCTTCGAGCAATCATCCGCCGGCGCTCTGCGCGTGCGTACGCAGAGCGGCGCCGCGCTCGAAGCGGACATGGTTGTGCTGTCGATCGGCGTTCGCCCCGAGACCCAGCTTGCCCGCGGCGCCGGTTTGGAGATTGGCGAACGGGGCGGGATCCGGGTCAACGATCGGATGCGCACCAGCGATCCGAATATCTGGGCCATCGGCGATGCGGTCGAGGTGCGAAACTACGTTACGGGAGAATGGGAACTCATTCCCCTGGCCGGCCCTGCAAATCGCCAGGGCCGCGTGGCCGCGGACGTCATCTGCGGCCGCGACACCCGCTTCAGGGGAACGCAGGGAACGGCGGTCTGCGGGTTTTTCGGCCTCACGGTCGCACTCACCGGCGCTACCGAAAAGGCTCTCCTTCGCGCCGGAAACGAAGATTTCCAGTCCATCTATCTGCACCCCGGCCACCACGTGAGTTATTATCCCGGCGCCCACCCGATCCACCTCAAACTGCTGTTCAGAACCTCGGATGGTCTCGTGCTGGGCGCGCAGGCGGTGGGAGAAAGGGGAGTCGAGCGCCGGATCGATGTGATCGCCCAGGCGATCCAGATGAGGGCCACGGTCTTCGATCTGGAAGAGGCGGAACTGTGCTACGCACCCCAGTACGGCGGCGCCAAGGACCCGGTCAACTTTGCGGGTATGATCGCTGCCAACGTCGTGCGCGGCGATCTGCAGCTTGCCCCGTGGGCCGGGCTGGACTCGACCTCGGCCTGCATCCTCGATGTGCGCGAGCCGCACGAGTTCCGCGCCGGCTCCATCGAAGGCTCCATCAATATTCCGTTGGATCAACTGCGCAAACGGATCGCGGAATTGCCGGCCGCCAAAGAGATCTGGGTAACCTGCGCCGTCGGGCAGCGCGGCTATTATGCCTGCCGCATCCTGGCCCAGCACGGACTGCGCGCCCGCAACCTCTCCGGCGGATACACCACCTATCGCGTGCAATTTCCCCACGGCATGCGGCAAGCGTCCGAGGGTTGAATGCGGCAACTCCGCTACCGAACCTTGAAGGCTTTGTCCACGATGGCGTTGGGATCGCGGCCGGCGGGCAGGATCGTGAACAGCGAACGCGTGGGCGTGCGCACCACCGCCACGTCGCCCGAGTGGCGATCGACCACAAACAGCAGATAGCTGTTGGCGGAAAAGGCCATCGCCGACGGTCCATCGCCCACGTGAATCGCGCCCACGCGGCGCCCGTCCTCGATCGAGTAGACGGTCACATACTGCGACCGTAGGTTGGCCACATACAACAACGCGTTGTCGCGCGACACCAAGCCGGCCACCGGCTCGTCGCCCATCATCGTGGCCCCGCTCACATCGGCGGTATCCGTAATGACCTCGGAAACCGAGTCGGAGAGAGAGTTGGACACGAAGATCTCGCCGCTGTCGGGCTTCAGCGCTAAGTCGACAGGGCCGCGGCCCACATCCATCAGGGTCTCCAGGCGATCGGGCTCGGCCATCTTGCCATTGGCGGGGTTGGCGGCGTGCGCCAGCCCGAGAACCATCACCTGGTGGCCGCCCGAACAGGCGATGAAGGCCTTCGACGAGTCCGGCATCACCACCGGATCCATCGCGGCCGGGCAGCCGGTAAACACCGCGCGCACGCTGCGGCTCGCCGGATCGATCAAGGTCACGGAGTTGCCGCCCCTGTTCGTCACCACCAGCGTTTTGGCGTTGGGCGCCAGCACGGCTGCATCGGGCTGTTCGCCGGTGCCGATCCGCGCCACTTCCCGCCGCGCCTTCAGGTCGACAATCGACACCGAGTTCGAACCCGCATTTGCGATGTACGCAAACTCGCCCGCCTGATCCAAATTGATCGAGACCGGCTGGCGATGCAGCGGCACTGTTGCGGCCACGCGATTCTGCTCCGCGTCCAGCACGGAGAGCGAGCCGTTGCCGTCAGCCGCGCCGGAGTTCACCACGTAAATCTCGTTGCGCGTGGGGCTGGCGGCCAGGGCCACAGGGTTCTGGCCCACCGCGAGTTCGCGGTCCACGCGCACGTTGACCACGTCAATGACCGTCACGGTGCCGCTGCCGCCGTTGGTCACATAGGCATACTCGCGGTAGTTGGCCGGATACTCGGGAAAGTTGCGCGGCCGGCAACCGGCGAGCGGAATCGCAAGCAGCGCCGCACAGAGGGACAGACCCAAGCGCTGCCCGCATCTCCAAAGCGGCTTCTCTGCCCGCGAAAATGGGTGCTCCACCCTCGCGGCACCTGGATGGGTGCGCAATCCGGCAATCATCATTGGGCGGCTGCGGCGGTCCGGATGCCGCGCGCCAGGCGGCGGCCAACCACCGGCGCAATCTGTTCCAGCTCATCCATCATGCAGGCAAACTGCGCCGGATAGATCGACTGCGGGCCGTCGGAGAGCGCAGTCTCCGGGTGATTGTGGACCTCGACCATCACCCCGTGCGCGCCGCAGGCAACCGCCGCGCGGGCCATGGGCAGCACGCTGTCGCGCCGGCCCGTGCCGTGGCTCGGGTCGATCAAAATCGGCAGGTGGCTGACGCGCTGCAGCGCCGGCACAATGCTCAAGTCCAGCGTGTTGCGGGCATGGTCCGCGAAGGTGCGCACCCCGCGCTCGCACAGGATCACCTCGTAGTTGCCCTCGCTCATCACGTACTCGGCGGCCATCAGGAACTCTTCCAGCGTGGCGCTCATGCCCCGTTTGATCAGCACCGGCTTGCGCAGCCGGCCCGCCTGCTTCAACAGCGAGAAGTTCTGCATGTTGCGCGCGCCGATCTGGATCACATCGGCCCACTCGGCCACCAAGTCGAGGCTGGCGCTGTCCAGCGCCTCGGTCACAATGCGCAAGCCCAGCTTGTCGCGGATCTCGGCCATGATCTTCAGCGCGTCCAGGCCAAGTCCCTGGAAGGCATAGGGCGAGGTGCGCGGCTTGTAGGCGCCGCCGCGGAAGAACTGCCCGCCGGCGGCTGCAATCTCTTCGGCAATCGCAAAGGCCTGCTCCCGGCTCTCGATCGAGCAGGGGCCGGCAACAATCGCGATCTCGTCTCCGCCGATGGTGGCGTTCGTGCCTGAAAAGCGGAGGACGGTGTTTTCTTCCTTCACGTCGCGGCTGGCCAGCTTGTACGGCTTGGAGACGCGGATGACTTCAGAGACGCCGGGCAGCGATTCGAGGTTGCCGCGATCGACTTCGCCGTGGTTGCCGGTGATGCCAATGGCCGTGCGCTGAGCGCCCGGGAGCGGGTGCGGACGGAATCCCAACAGCTCAATGTGCGCGCAAACCGCCTGGATCTGCTCCGGAGTAGCATGCGCCTTCATTACGACCAGCATGGACGGCCTCTCGAAGCCTCAGTCTACCGGCTCGACAGGGCCAAGGGCAATGACGACAGGGAAGAGGGAATAGGGAACAGGGAACAGAGAATAGCAACCCGCTCGCTATCCGGCCTTCACCGTGGTAGCCCGGTCGTGAACAAACGTCACCGTCCACTTCTTGCCGTCCACGTCGTAGGTCACGGTGCGGTTGCCTTCCGAGCCGCCCTCGGTCTGGACGTTCTGCCCCAGCGCCGTGCGCGCCTGCAACTCGTTCATTCCCGGCTTCACCTGGTGGGCGTCAATCGCCGCCCAAACATCCTTCGGCCAGTTGTCGTAGATGGTGTGCGGATCGTCGTAGTAGAACAGTATGTCGCAGAAATATGCTTCCTGGCTGCCGTCCATCACGCCGATGGGCGTCGCGTACATCGTCTTCTCGCCCGGCAGGGTGAACACCGCAAACACCTGCCGGCTGCCGTGGCTCATCCTGTCGTCTTCGTGCGCGGGCACGGCGGCTTTCACAATCTTCTTGATGTCCAGCTTCTGGTCGGCGGGAATCAGCCCCACGCGCTTGAACTCCACCCGCCCGCCGGTGAACGGGTAATACGGCATCGTGTAGCCGTTCTTCATCCACACGCTGGTACCCACCAGTTCGAGCGTGTCCTCATAATGCTGCTGGAACTTCTCGCTTACC
>JAJZNH010000089.1:1683-7989 GCA_021811745.1 Acidobacteriota bacterium | reverse complement strand
ATCACCTTCCAGAATTATTTCCGCCTCTACAAAAAGCTGAGCGGCATGACCGGCACCGCCGAAACCGAAGCCGCCGAGTTCGAGAAAATCTACAAGCTCGAGATCGTGGTGATTCCCACCAACAAGCCGCTCTTGCGCGTCGAGAATCCCGACGTCGTTTACCGGACTGAGAAGGAGAAGTACAACGCGGTGGCCGAGAACATCGCCGAGCTGCACGAGAAGAAGCAGCCGGTGCTGGTCGGCACCACGTCCATTGAAAAGTCCGAGCGGCTTTCGGGGATTTTGCAGCGCAAAGGCATTCGCCATGTGGTGCTGAATGCCAAGTTCCACGAGCGCGAAGCTGAGATTGTGGCCCAGGCCGGGCGGCTGGGGATGGTCACCATCGCCACCAACATGGCCGGCCGCGGCACCGATATTCTGCTGGGCGGCAACCCGGAGTTCATGGCCCGTCAGGAAATGGTGAAGAAGGGCAAGGCGCGCGCCATCAGCGTGGCCGAGGGAGCCATCAATCCCATGGCGCCGGCCGGTTTTCTGCGCTTCTACTACCAGGGCCAGGAGTTCGAGGTCTCTGAGCCGGATTGGGCGGAAACTCTCAATGGCCATGCGGCCGCGGCGCAGGCGGAACACGACAAGGTGATCGAGACAGGCGGCCTGTTCATCCTGGGCACGGAGCGGCACGAGTCACGGCGCATCGACAATCAGCTGCGCGGGCGCGCCGGCCGTCAGGGCGATCCCGGCGAGTCCCGCTTCTTTCTCTCGCTTGAAGATGACCTGATGCGCATCTTCGCCAAGCAGTGGGTGAGCACGTTGCTGGAGCGGCTGGGCATGGAAGAGGGTGTGCCCATCGAATCGAAGATGATTTCCAAGCGCATCGAGGGCGCGCAGAAGGCCGTTGAAGCGCAGAACTTCGAGGCCCGCAAGCACCTGCTCGAATACGACGACGTGATGAACAAGCAGCGCGAGGCCGTTTACGGCCTCCGCCACCAGCTTCTGGAGGGCGTGGAGCAGCGGGAGCTGATCCTGGAGGACTACGTCGCCGGAATTCTCGCCGGCCTTCTCGACGAGTATGCAAGCGAGCGGTTCAGGCCCGATCAGTGGGACATGAAGACCTTGAAAGAGAAGGTCTACGACCAGTTCGGGCTGAACCTTACCGACGCGGAGATCAATCCCGAACAGTTGAGCCGCCACGAGATCGGCGAGGAGATTTTTGGCAAGCTGAAGGAGCACTACGAGGCGAAAGAGAAGATCCTGGGATCCGAAACCATGCGCTATCACGAGCGCATGGTGATGCTCAGCGTGATCGACGGCCTATGGAAAGATCATCTGCTCTCGATGGACCACCTGAAAGAAGGAATCGGCCTGCGCGGTTATGCGCAGCAGGATCCGCTGGTGGCCTACAAGAAGGAGTCCTTCGACCTGTTCGAGGGGATGATGATCAAGTTCCAGGAGGATACAGTTCGCTTCCTCTTCCGGATGCAGATTGTCGGCGCCGACGGCCAGCCGGTTGAAGTGGCGCCGCGGCCCAGGCGCGCGGTGCCCAAGGCGCCGCCGGTGGCTAGCGCCGCGCAGCCGTTCGCTCTGGAGGGTGTGGCCGTCTCGACGCCGGTCGAGGAGATTCCGATTCACACGCGGCAGCCTTCCACCACCATCGACGAGCTCGAAAAGGAGTTTCACCGCAAGAAGCAGCGCGAGCTTGCGGTGGCCAGCCGCGCGGGCGCCGGTGAGTCAAGCCGACCCTCGCAGCACCGCACGGGCGACAAGGTGGGACGTAACGATCCCTGTCCCTGTGGCAGTGGCAAGAAATACAAGAAGTGCCACGGAGCTAGCAGTTAAGGAACTTCTCCTTCAAATGTAGCCCCTGCGATTTCAATCCAAGGTGGCGCTTCCTTGAGGGAAGCGCCACTTCAATTCTCGTCTTCGGTTTACTGCCAAAGGAGAACTGCTATTGGGACATCTGTGCCCTAGTGTGCCAGCTCTGGCGCATTCGGAACAATTGGGAGACCTCACAGGCTTGCTCCCGGGGAGTGGCCCTTCCAGAAATGTTCAGGCGAAGGTCAGCATGGCCGCCACTCTCGGATTCAAAGGAAACGCTAAGGGACCGAATGGGTCTCATCAGCTGCAGTTACATGCGGCTCTTCGCTGTCCAGCCACGCCATAAACAGCTTGTATCCCACTGAAAGGACAATGGCGCCGACGAAAAGGCCGATAATGCTATTCATCGCCATAAATCCGCCAATCACGCCAAGAAAAATGACGGGCATGGGAACCTTGCCGCTGCGTCCCAAAAGTATGGGCTTCAAGACGTTATCTATCAGGCCAACGAAGATGCACCACACCAGGAAGATCACTGCATGGGTCATCGGGAATGCCGCGAACGAGTAGAGCGCTGCCGGCACAAGCACAAGCACGCCAACCTGCAAAACCGCGGCTATTAGAAAGAGTAATGACCATAGGCCCAGTCCCGGTAATCCCACGAGCCAGAATCCCAGGCTGGCTAAAAGCGTTTGAATGACCGCGACGCCGAGAACGCCGTTGGCGACGGTTCTGATTGTGGCACTTACCAGGTCTTCGAACTCAGTGCCCTGATCGGTGAAAATACGAGCAAAAACCCTGTCCGCAAAGCGTCCGCACGCTTCGCTGGTCGCCAGAAAATATCCTGCAAGGATGATCGCAATAAAGATCTGGACTATTGTGCCGGCGATTCCAGCCGACACGGACAGCAAAGCAGGAATGCCCCTCCGAATTTGCGGAGCAAAGCGCTTCACCGATTCAGACAGGTCGGTGGAGGATAGAGTCCAAAGCTCCTCCAGACGAGGACCTACGACGGGTAACTTTTCGAGACTCGGCGGGGGTGGGGGGATATTAAGCCGCCCGGCTTGCACGTGATGAATGATCGTTTGAATCCCACTCACCAGCGTCCCCGCCAGCAACAAGGACGGCAGAATCAGCGCGACCAAGAGCAGGGCACTACAGAGGGCGGCGGACAGCTTTGTCCGTCCGCGTAGAGCCTTTGTGAGCATCCGATGCGCAGGGTAGATCCCGATTGAGATGATGATCGCGCAAATGATTAAGTTCAGGAATGGACGCAGGAGAAGGACGCAACTAACACCCATGACCGCAAGAAGACTTATCCGGATAAAGGCTTCACGTCCACGAGCGTAGTAGCCTCTGTCTTCTATCGAGAATTGAGTGCTCGCAGAAGAGTCCATCAAATCTCCACCGGGCTCGGGAGGCTCTGTTTGCGCCTTCGAGCATCGCTCACATTCCAAGGGTTCGATGGATGAATACATGGGACCTTTTGCGCAGGTACCAGATGATCAGCGCGCCTATCATCAGGATCACCATGAGTTCCCACCATGCATTCGTAAACAGCGCACGCAGAAAGTGGAGCGCAAGAAACAAAATAAGAGCTACCGTCGCCGATATAAAACCCCAGTAGGAGCAACGCCAGAGTCCAAGTGCAGCGACAACGCATACTATACAAACCACAACCAGCCAGGACACGGCCTCAGTTCCCATGATGGCGAGTGCAGGTGGCATTTTGAAGATTGGGTGTGATGCTGTGCTGGGAAACAGAAGCCCTATGCCGCAGGTGGCGCACAGAACCGCGCCAAACCCGAAGAAGAGACTAAGAGCGGTGATGTCTGCGGGACGATTTCGCTTGATCATTTCGGCATCTTCCGGAATCAGCGAACCGCGTGGATTCGCGCATGACAACCTCTTCGCGCCACCTGCTGTTTTTCAATCGGCGACACTCGGCGCCAGCACGACACAACCGGCCTCGAGCCGATGTCTATGATCCCCCTTCCGTTTGCAAAGAAACACTCAATCCGTATTGCGATCGGAATTCAACCCGCCTGAGATTACATCAGCTTTCCTGGTCCTCAGCCACTCCAAAAACTGCTAGTGCACTCTTGCGGAGTAGGTTACGGTCAATGATCACTTGGATTTTTCGACACCACTATGAACGATCAACCTGGCGAGCGAATGGGAACTCTCTGCACTCCTCGGGAAATCCGAGGGGGTCGCGTCTTCCAGGACGCGGCCTTCGGATCAAATATCCGGGTACGCCCCGCTTGCGATATCGCGGGATGCCTGCGCGATATTCTCCGGACGGCCGAGGTCGCGCCAATAGGATTCATCGGCGCGAAAAGCGGTGATCTTCTCTCCGTGAGCGGCCAGGCGCAGGTAAGCGGTGATGATGGAGAAGGCGCCTTCGTCGCTCAGCATCTCCAGCAGGCGCGGAGAAATCACATGAATGCCCGAAAAGGCGAGGGGCTGCACAGTGGCAGCGGGACGCACCAGCTCCGGCTGCGCGTTGCGCCCCGCCTGCCGGCCGCATAATTGGGCCTTGTCGTCGAAAAGCAGATAGCGCGATGTTTCGCGGCCCTGAACCGCCAGCGTGGCCAGTGCCTGCTCGCCGGCGTGATGCCGCACCATGCTTCCGAGATCGATGTTGCTGAGCACATCGACGTTGTGCAGGATGAACGGCTCGTGCGTGCTTTTGCGGTCCTCAAAAAAGAACCATGCGGCATGCTTAAGGCCGCCGCCGGTGTCGAGCAGGAAGTCTTCAGGAGATATTTCAATTCTCATGCCGAAATGATTGTTTTCTTTGAGATAATCGCAAATCATTCCGGCGTAGTGATGCACATTCACGATCACCTCATGAACGCCGAAGGAGCGCAGACGCGAGAGCGTGATTTCGAGTAGTGTGCGGCCGGCGACGGTGACCAGCGCCTTGGGGCGGTCGTCGGTGAGCGGGCGCAGGCGCATGCCCAGGCCGGCTGCAAGGATCATCGCCTTCATTTGCCCATCTTCTCCAACTCGATATGGCGGACCACCGCGTTGACGCTGGAGATGCCCTGGAGGTGCTTCGCTAACTGTTCCGCCAGGTATACCGAGCGGTGCTGGCCGCCGGTGCAGCCGAAGGAAACCATCAGGTCTTTGAATCCGCGCTGCTGATAATTGCTTACGGCGGCATCGACCAGCGAGCGGGCGTGCGTGAGGTACTGGTGCACGCTCTCCTGCTGTTCGAGGTAATCGATGACCGCCGCGTCCTTGCCGGTTAGTTGCCGGAACTGGTCTTCACGCCCGGGGTTGGGCAGGCTGCGGGCATCGAAGATGAATCCGCCGCCGTTGCCGGACTCATCGACCGGCATCTGGCGATGGAAAGAGAAGCTGAAGATCCGCACCGTCAAGCCCGGGGCCGGCGATGCCAGCCCAAGCAGTTTCTCTGAGCCCAGCATTCCCTCAAAAGCCTGCATCAGAGCCGGCAATGCGATGGGCAGCTTGACGTGATGCGCCAGCCAGCGCAGGTTCCTGAGCGCATACGGCACGCTCTGCAGAAAATGCGCTTTGCGCTCGTAGAATCCCCTGAAGCCATACGCCCCCAGCGCCTGCATGATGCGGATGTAGACATAGGCGTAATAGTGCTCCATAAAGGCTTCGCGACTCAGGTCGATGTAACCGGCCAGGCAGTCGAGGTAGTGATCGAGCAGTTCCTGGCGCAAAGCCGGCGGCAGGTCAGCCTTGCCGTCGTAGAGCAGTGAAGCGATGTCGTATTGCAGCGCGCCTTTGCGGCCGCCCTGGTAGTCCAGAAAGTACGGCTTCCCATCGCGCAACATCACATTGCGCGACTGGAAATCCCGGTAAAGAAAATACTCGTGGTTCGCGCTCAGCAGAAACTTTGTCAGGCGGGTCAAGTCGGACTCCAGAGCCTGTTCGTTGAAGGGGATGCTGGCGAGCCGCAGGAAGTAATACTTGAAGTAGTTCAGGTCCCAGGCGATGGACTGGCGATCAAAGCTTGCCCGTGGATAGCAGACCCTGTAGTTGAGATCGTGGCCGGCCTCCACCTGAAAGCGGGGTAGCACGGCCACAACGTCGCGATAGGCGTCGATGACCTGCGGAGCAATGGCCTCACCGGCGCGATGGCTGCTGAGAAAGTCGAAGAGCGTCGTGTCGCCCAGGTCTTCTTCGAGATACGCGCCCTGCTCCAAATCCTCGGCATAGATCTCCGGTACCGGCAATCCATAACGGCGAAAATGGCGGGAGAACTCGAGAAACGCAATATTCTCTTCGCGCACCGAATACAGAATGCCGATGGCGCTGAAGCCTCCGCCGGTCAGGCGCACAATCACGCGGCCTGAGCCGCTGAGTTGCCCTTGCAGCGGCTTGACATCTTCAGCCGGCAGCCGAAAGTGTTGCTCAAAAAGCCTCTTTAGAACGTCCATGAATCTCTTTCCGAAAAATGGGAATGCCACTTAAGGAGGTGCAGATGGGGAAGCGGTCGCTGGCCGTGGTTTCAGA
>JAJZNH010000089.1:0-1673 GCA_021811745.1 Acidobacteriota bacterium | reverse complement strand
GCCCACTCCCCCCGGAGATTTCTTCACGTGGAAGCGCCTGCCCGCGCAACGGCTGCGAAGGTCAGGTCTTCGCCCGCGCCCGGATGCTGCTGGCGCCACTGCTCGAAGAGTCGTCCGTAGCTCAGGGTCAGGTAGTCCGCATGGGCAACGCCCAGCCGCGCCGCGGTGCGGTCGATCCACTCGGGAGCGCCTTCCAGTTCGGCATAGTCGCCGATCGGCGTCTCGTCCACGACACAATGGCCCTCGCCGTCACACCACTCGGTGCGCCACTTTTCGTAGCGGAAGGCAGCCACCAGGCCCAGCGCAAGGAAGATCTCGGCCATCGCCTCACCGCTGGAGATTTCAGTTTCAGTTTCCACGCGGTGCTTATGGCGGTCCTCGGCGGGCGAGGAGTCCGGCAGGCGCTTGTGGGTCACGGTGCACCGGCCCGCATAGTTGCGGATGCGCAGAATTTCTGTATGGGCCCGCATCTGGCGGTCCGGGGTGTCATAGAGCACATTGCTTTCAAAGCTGCGCGGCGTTACCAGGTGGAATTCAGCCGCCTGCAGGCGGCGGCTCAGAGCGGGCACGTCCGCGACCCGGAATTTGATCTCGGTCTCAACAGCCATCGTAACCAGTGAGTATACGTCAGATGGCGGCGACGGGGCCGCAAAGGTGACAATTGAAAGTGTGAAGACACTGCGATTGACCGTAGATCCCGCCCATCTGGAGAGCGCCGGTTCTGAGGATGCCCTGGCGCGCGCGGCGGCGATTCTGCGCGCCGGCGGGCTGGTCGCGCTTCCCACTGAAACGGTTTACGGCCTGGGCGCAAATGCACTGGACAGGGCGGCCGTGGCGCGGATCTTCGAGGCGAAGCAGCGGCCCGCATGGGATCCGGTGATCGTGCATATCGCCAACGCGGCCATGCTCGAAGGGCTGGTGCGTGAGGTTCCCGAGAAGGCGCGCCGCCTGATGGGGGCGTTTTGGCCCGGCCCGCTTACCCTGCTGCTGCCTCGGACTGAGGCGGTTCCGGACGCCGTGACGGCGGGGCGGCCGCTGGTCGGGGTCCGCATGCCGGCGCATCCGGTGGCGCTGGAACTGATTCGCCGGGCGGGAGTACCGGTGGCGGCGCCCAGCGCGAACACCTTCAGCCGCATCAGTCCCACCACTGCGGCGCACGTGCTTGACGATCTGGACGGGCGGATCGATGCCGTCCTCGATGCTGGACCCACAGCGCACGGCGTCGAGTCCACGGTCCTCGATCCCTGCCAGAGCCCGATGGTGATCTACCGGCCGGGAGCGGTCACGGCGGACCAGATTGGCGCGACGGCTGGTCCGGTTGAGGTCTTCCGCAGTGGCAAGTTGCAGGAGACACCGCAGGCGGCGCTGCCGTCTCCCGGCGTAGGCCTACGGCATTACGCCCCGAAAGCGAGGCTCGTGCTGGTGGAGGGTTCCTTGGCGGAGCTGAGCGCGCGCCTTGAGGAGACGGCGCTGGCCTGGCCGGGCGAACGGCTGGGCGTGATGCTGCCGGCAGAGGTGAAAGCGAGCGGCGCGCTTGCCGGTGCCGCAGTTTTTCCGTGGGGACGGTGGGAAGCGCCTGCGGAGTTGGCCCGCGAGCTTTATGCGGGACTGCGTGCGCTAGATGCGTGCGGATGTACGGTGATCCTTTGCCCACTGCCGCCGGCCGAGGGCGT
>JAJZNH010000352.1:6106-7993 GCA_021811745.1 Acidobacteriota bacterium | reverse complement strand
TCTTCAGGGGCATAGGCATCCCGTGTAATTGTAGCATTCCAGCGGATTTCAAGCCCCCCGTCAGCGCATCCGAAAGTGCATGTAACTTGTGTCATTTGCGCATTTGCGCGAAGGTCAACTCAGCGATCGCATGCTCCAGGCCTTGCCCGCCTACACTCCCAACTCGCTCCGAATCGCATTGGCGATGGCGTCCGCGTGCCGGTGCATCGCTTCTTGGCTTTCGGCTTCGATCATCACGCGAGCCAAAGCTTCGGTGCCGGAGTAGCGCACGACAACGCGTCCATTCTCGTTCAGCTCGTCTTCCGCGGCGCGGATGGCCGCGGCAACGGCAGGAATGGACGTGAGCAGCCTCTTTTCGCGCACCTTGACGTTGACGATCACTTGCGGGAAGACCTTCAGATCCGCAGTCAGTTCCTCAACTGATTGGCCGCTGCGGGCGATCAGGTCGAGAATCACCAGCGCAGTCAGCAGGCCGTCGCCGGTCGTGGCCAGGTGTGGAAACAAAATGTGCCCGGACTGCTCGCCGCCCAGAGCCGCGTTCTGCTTTTGCATCTCTTCCAGCACGTAGCGGTCCCCCACCGGAGCGCGGTCCATCCGGATGCCGCTGTGTTTGAGGGCCGATTCCAGCCCCATGTTGGACATGGTGGTGGCCACAACAAGGTTTCCGGTAAGCAGGCCGCGGGCCTGCAAGTCGCGGGCGGCCATCAGCAGGATCGCGTCGCCGTTTACGACGTTGCCGCCGGCGCCAGCCAGCATGCAACGGTCGGCATCTCCGTCGAAGGTCAACCCCAGATGCGCGCCGCGAGCTACCACCTGGCTCGCCACGTACTCCGGATGCAGGGCGCCGCAGTTCAGGTTAATGTTGCGGCCGTCGGGGGCAACGTTCAGGAGGCTGATTGCAGCGGCTCCAGCGGCGTTGAGGTGGCGGAAAAGCTCGGGGGCGACGGCTGCGGCAGCCCCGTGGGCGCAGTCGGCCACAATCTTCAGACCTGCCAGTGAGAGGCCGGGGACGGAATCGATAAGAAACCGGATGTAATCGTCCCGCAAGCCAGGGTTGTCTTCGACGGGCGGCAGCGAGGCCGGATCAGGCGGCTCCACCTGCGCGGCGTGGTGCAGAATCTCATCTTCGATGGCCAGTTCAACCGCGTCGGCGAGTTTGTAGCCGTCGCCGCCGAAGAGCTTGATGCCGTTGTCCTGCCAGGGATTGTGGGACGCGGAGATGACCACGCCGGCGTGGAATCCGTGCGTTCGCGCCAGAAAGGCGACGGCAGGCGTGGTGATGATGCCGGCGCTTTCAACCTGCGTGCCGGCGGCGCGCAAACCGGCGGCGAGCACGGCCGCGATCCAGGGGCTGGACTCGCGCGTGTCGCGGCCCAGAAGAACACGGGGCTCGGCCGCCATCTTCCGCAGCGAGTGCGCCAGCGCGAGACCGGTGGCATAGATCGTGGTGGGGTCGAGCGGCGTCTGCCCGGCGATGGCGCGAATGCCATCCGTGCCAAAAAGTCTGCGTGTGTTGGCTGCGCACATCATCGGTCCTCTTTGTCCTCGTTGTCAGCATCGGCAGGGCTAAGCGCAATGGCTTCGACGCGGCTGCGGAAGGCGCCGGCGGCCAGCCGCGTGGTGACGGCATCGCCGGGAGCGAGCTGCGCGGCGGAACGGATGAGCGCGCCCTCGGCGCTCAGGACCAGAGCATAGCCGCGGTCGAGAACCGCCAGCGGCGAAAGCGAATGCAACTGCGCATCAAGAGTGCCCAGCGCGGATGCATAGCTTTCCAGCATCCGTTCGAGCGATCGCTCGAGCCGAACCCGCAGCCCCAGCAGATGCTCGCGGGCCTGGGACATGCCCTGGCGAGGATCGTGGCGCAGCACAGCCGCGGCCAGTTCCGTG
>JAJZNH010000352.1:0-6096 GCA_021811745.1 Acidobacteriota bacterium | reverse complement strand
GCCGCTGGCGCAGGACGCCGGTAACGGCTGACTCCAGCCGGAATGAAAGGTCGTCAAGCCGCTGGGCCAGGCGATGAAGCAGTGCGGCCACGCGCGATTCAGCGCGGCGGTCAGCCGCGCACCGCGCAAAACGCTGCCGGGCCTGCAATATCTGAAATCGGGCTGCGCGTTCCAGCCGGTGCGACTGCGTAGCCAGGTGCTCAGCGATCTTGTGCTGCGCCTCGGTGACCAGTTCGGCTGCCGCTGAAGGCGTGGGAGCGCGCAGATCGGCGACGAAGTCGGCGATGGTGAAGTCGGTCTCGTGCCCCACCGCAGAAACCACAGGCAGCTTGCTCGCTGCAATTGCGCGCGCCACGCGCTCGCTGTTGAAGGCAGCCAGATCTTCCAGCGAGCCTCCGCCGCGCGCCACCACAATAAGATCGACGAGACCGCAGGCGTTCAGCTCCGCCAGGCCGGTCTCGATCTCACCGGCCGCGGATTCTCCTTGCACGGAAGCTGGATAGAGAACAACGCTGAGGCCGGAGTGGCGGCGGCTGACGATGTTCAGAAAGTCGCGGAGAACGGCACCGGTCGGGGAAGTGACGATGCCTACCGTGCGCGGAAAGGCAGGCAGCGGGCGCTTGCGTGCGGAGTCAAAGAGCCCCTCGGCCTTGAGGCGCTCCCTGAGCTGCTCAAAGGCAAGCTGCAGCGAACCGGCCCCCACCGGCTCCATGGTTTCGGCGACGAGCTGCATCTGGCCGCGCTGCTCATACACGCTCACGCGGCCGCGCACCAGAACGCGCAGCCCGTCTTCGGGGCGGAAGCGGAGAATCATCGCTTGCCGCCGAAAAAGCACGATGGGAAGCTGAGCCTCAGCGTCCTTGAGAGTGAAATAGACGTGGCCGGAAGGCGCGGGACGATAGTTGGAAATCTCGCCCTTCACCCAGACGTCGCCGAACTCCTCTTCGATCAGGTTGCGAACCTGGGAAACCAGTTCGCGGACCGGCCAGATGCGTCGATGGCTGCGCGGCTCCTCAAAGTTGAGGTCCAGTTGGGACGCAAATGGATCCAGCGAGGCCACTGCAGATGAGTGTAATCGCTCGGTTCCGCAGTAGGTTACTCGCGGCCCTCGATGATCGCGCGCAACTCGATGGTAATCGCGGCCAAGCGTGGACTGAGAGCCGGATCGGGACCCTCTTTCCCCCCGTATGCAACTTCCAGCTCCCGCGCCAGCCCGGTACAGCGCGCCAGATTGAAGGTCCCCAGCACGCCCGCCAGTTTGTGCGCGGCGTCGTGCGCGGCTTCCTGCTGCGAGGCGGTGAGCTTGTGGGCATCGAAGGCCACGGCGGCCCGCTCAAGCACCGTCACGCGCTCCAGTATTTCGGGCAGGAACTTGGCCCAAATTCTATCGAGCGTCTTCGCAAACCTGTCAGCTCTTTCTTGATCTTCGACGTCTTCCATGATGCGAGGCTCCTCAATTCCAGCCCAGCACCCCCGCAATCTGCGCTGAGAGTGTGAGCGGATCAAAAGGCTTGAAAAGAATGGCGTCAACGCCCAAATCCGCGAAACGCCGTTGGTCGGTGCTCTGCACCTTGGCGGTCAGCAGCAGCACCGGAATCTTGGCCGTGACTGGGTTCTTGCGCAACTCGCGAAAGGTAGTGGGCCCATCCATGCCCGGCATCATCACATCCAACAGAATGGCATCCGGTTGGTGCTCCATGGCGCGGGCAACGCCCTGCCCGCCCGAGCTGGCGACGATCACCTCCCAACCTGCCACGCTCTCCAGGCTCAAGGCAGCTACTTCACGGATGTCGTCCTCGTCGTCGATGATTAGAATCTTGCGCGCCACGACTCAATTCCCTCCGAAACTATTGTGAAATGCAAGCCGGGCGTTGTCGATGCCAACCAGCCGCCCCGCGGTTTACGGGTTCGGTGCAGGCGGCACCGGCGGCGAAGCCTCAACCACCGGCCGGAGCTCGCTGGCGCCTGCCGTGTGCCCGGTTTCTTTGGCTGAACCCCTATCCTCCGGCTCGATATTACGCGCCTCGAAGAGTGCAGGCTGATAGGGCAGAAACACGCGGAACGTCGAGCCTCGGAGGGGATTTCGCTCTGCCCAAATACGGCCCGAGTGTTGCAGCACGATCGTCCGGCAGATGGCCAGCCCCAGGCCGCTGCCGCCCTTTTGCCGCGAATCGGAGGCGTCCACCTGTTGAAAGCGGCCAAAGATGGCTTCCAGCTTGTCGGCGGGAATGCCGCGTCCCTGGTCGATCACCGAGACGGTCACGCCGCTCGCGCCCGGCCGCAGCATCACCGAAACCGTGGAGTTAGGCGGCGAAAACTTAATGGCGTTGGAGAGCAGATTGGTAAGTACCTGCAGCAGGCGGTCCGGATCGGCGGCAATCTCGGCCTCCGTGCTGTCGTGTATCAACCGCACGCCGCCCGCCTCGGCCACCGGCTGCATGCCGTCGATGGCCTGGCGCACAAGCTCGGCCAACTGCACTGGACGAAAGGCGAGCGGTTCGCGCCCGCTCTGTATGCGCTCCAGGTCGAGAATGTCGTTGATCAGCCGGACCAGCCGGTCAGAGTTGGCCAGCGCGATCCGCAACAAGTTGGCCGCCTTGTCGTTCACCTCGCCAAGAATGCCCGAGGAGAGCAAGCCAAGGGAACCGCGGATGGAGGTAAGCGGCGTGCGCAGTTCGTGACTGACCGTGGAGATGAACTCGTCCTTGAGACGGTCAAGGGCGTAACGCTGGCTAATGTCGCGAAAGCTGAGCACCGAGCCCGAAAAACGTCCCTGATCCAGAATCGGCGTGAAAACGTACTCCGCCGGGAATACGCTGCCATCGGCGCGGAAGACCGTGTCCTCGCCGGCCGTGGCCTTGCGGTCCACAGCGCCCCTGCGCAGTTGGCAATCCTCGCCGCAGCGGTGTTCCGGCGAGGCGTTGCCGTGCAGCAGTTCGTGCACCGGCTTGCTGGTTAGCGATGAAACCTCGGCCCCCAACAGCCGCGCGGCCGCTGGGTTGGCAAAGCTCACCAGGCCCTGCCGGTCCATCCCACAAATGCCGTCCGCCACTGAGTTGAGCAGAATCTCTTGCTGCCGGGTCAGCTCCTCGGCCCGGCCCTGCTCCTGGGAGTGAGCCAGTATCTGTCCCAAAGACGCTGCGGCGGTCTCCAGCGCGGCCATGGTTTCGCTGTCCTCGCGCAGGCGGGAATGGCAATAGAATTCGATGACCGCCAATACACTATTGCCCAGGCGCACCGGCACGGCCCACCCGGCTGCCATCTGCTGGCGTTGGGCAAACTGGATGCGCGGGCTCGCAGGCGCTGCAGCCAGATCGGCGATCCAGACCGTGCGACCCTCCTTCCACGCACGCTCCGGCAGCTCACTGCCGCCGGCCATCGTCAGCCCCATACTTTCTTGAATGAATGCGTCGGCCCGGCCACCGGGCGCGCCCCACGCCGTACCGAACTCTAGCCGCCTCTCCTTACCGTTCACCGTCCATTTGATGGCTACATCCCAATCCTGGGAGATGCACAAGGCCTCCAGAATGCGCGTGGCCGCAGCCTTGGAGGTGAGATTCTCCGCCACGATCTGGCTGACCACCAGTTGCAGCGCCAGGCGATGCTCGCGCTGCTTTTGCTGCGTCACGTCGCGCAACAAACAGCGCACCGCTAGCGGATTGCCGGCCTTTTGACGTTGGCTCAGGCTCAACTCCAAATCGAAGATGCGCCCGTCGGATGTGCGATGGCGCAGCGCCGCACGTTCCACCGCCTGGCCGTCAAGCGCGCGGCGGAAGAGTGCCGCCGCCTGACTCCGGCAACTGTCCGCGAAAAGTTCCTCGAAAGAAACTGTGTTCAGCAAGGCCGTATGATCGAGGCCAAAGCACCGCTTCCAGGCGGGGTTGGCATAAAGAAAGCGGCCCGCTGGACTGAGCGTCGCGATCATCTCGCTTGAGTTCTCGAACAGGTCGCGGTAGCGCTCCTGAGATTCGCGCAGCGCCTGTTCCTGGCGCATGCTCGCGCTCTTATCCACGGCCGCGGCCACCACGCCCGCCAGCTCCCCGTTCACCCGCAGACCAGAGATCAACAGCGCGGCTGGAAAGACGGAACCGTCCTTGTGGCGCAACTGCATGTCAAAGTTCGGCGCCACGCTGGGCGGCAAAGCGCGCATGCAATCGAAGAGCGCCGCCCCCCAGTTCGAGGGCGCCGGTTCAGCTCTTGGCAGGCCGTTGCGCTTCTCCATCTCCGCAACCAGGCGCTGCCCTTCACCCGGAGCCAGAATCTCCATTGAGTCCCACGCTCGGCCGAGCAGCTCGGCGGCACGGTAGCCAAGCAGGCGCTCCGCAGCCGGGTTGACGTAGTTCACGCGGCCATCGGAATCCACGGCCAGAAGCGCCGGGCCGACCGAGTCGAGTACCTCCTTCAATCCCTCGCCGGAGGGCGCCGGCGAGCTCACGCGGCGAGCCCGAATCGCCACCCGGACGCTTGGTACGGCAAACACCGCTGCCGCGGCTAACATCACCAGCTCGTCCATGCGCAGCCCGGTCAAGCGCTGGCCATCTGCCAGTGCCGCCCCCACGGCAGCCGCCGCCAATGCGATGGCCACCAGCACAAGCACCGGCCAAAGCACGGAACCGCCGCCCTGGTCCGCCGGCTTGGCTCCTGTTGCCTCGATCTCCTTCGGCTGGCCTTCCATCACCCTCCCCGCAGCGCATAGATCGCTTGCCGTCCTTCAAAGCGATTGAAAGGATTGACGGCCCCTTCGCTGCCCTGGTGCGCAACCTCACCTTGTTGAACCCGGCCTTCGCCGCCCTGAACTCTGTTTCCCCCAATCCAGATCCAACCCGGACGGACTGCACGGCGCTCAGAGGATCGAGCACAATTTGCTGGTAGTATAAGCGCTTTACGCCCTGCTACCCAGGCAAATCGTGGACCGTAAGACGGTGTGAAGCGTTCCAGTTACGACCCGCTTGTCCCCCGGAACCCCAGTCCGGATATTTTCACCGATTCCTTCCCAAAACCTGCCGGGAAGGCCCCTCATGTCGCGACCTCATGGTTGCGGCTAAAACGGAAACAGCGTCGCTGTATCCCATTCGAGGCTTTGGCGCCACGGCGCAGCTGGGGAGCCCACCCAGCCCGTGGATCGCGAATCGAAAAGGCCCCCACAAACCGCGTGAGGCTCAGCCCCTGCGAGGATGCGCCAATTGTGGCGTTGCCCTTGGGCGCTCCGCTCGTCCCATCAGAAACCGCGGCCAGTCCCTCGGCGCCACGCCCTAGCACCTCAGCCACAACCGTTCCGTTGCCTGGGAATATACTGTTCCCCATGTTCCGCACAATTGATTCGCCTCGTTGTTATCGCCCGGCCTTGGCGTTGGCGGCAGCCTTGTGCTTCGCCGGTTATGCGCAGATTGCTCGTGCATGGGGCGCTGCCGGCCATCGCATGATCAACATGCTCGCTGCCAACACCCTGCCTGCCGATGTGCCTGCCTTTCTGCATTCTCCGGCGGCCATTGAGGAGATCGAGTACCTGGGTCCGGAACCGGACCGCTGGCGCTCGCCGGCGGAGCCGGAGTTGAGCGCGGTTCAGGCTCCGGAGCACTTCATCGACCTGGAACTGGCGGACAAACTCGGCCCTCTGCCCCACAAGCGCTTCGACTTTCTCGCCAAGGTCTATGCGGCCGGCGAACGGCCCGAAACCATCGGCCTTCTACCCTGGCAAGCCGATGAGGTCTGGGAGCGCCTGAAGTCGGGAATGCGCGATTACCGGCATCTGAAAGCCGAAGGACAGGATACGATGCCTGTCCAGCAGGCGATCATCTTTTATGCGGCTTGGCTGGGCCACTACGTCGGCGACGGCTCGCAGCCTCTCCACACCACCGTCGAGTACAACGGCTGGGTCGGCCCCAATCCCAATGGTTATACCACCAGCCACCAGATTCACTATCAGTTCGAGAGCGCCTTTGTCGCCGCCAACGTTCTCCCCTCCGAAGTGGAGGCTGATATGAAGCCCGTCAAGGCCATCCACGGCGGCATGTTCGACGCCTTTGTAGCCTATCTGCGCAACACCCACACCTACGTGGACGAGGTCTACCAGTTGGACAAGGAAGGCGGCTTTGC
>JAJZNH010000344.1:7714-7994 GCA_021811745.1 Acidobacteriota bacterium | reverse complement strand
TTTTCGCTCTCGCCGCGGCGGATGGCCAACATGCGGTGCGAAGGAATGGTCTTCACCGGCTCCTTGTACTCGTAATACATCTTGAACTTTTCCTGCTCGTCGACCGCATCCATGGCCTTGCGGCTTATCACGATGCCTTCGTCGAAGACGAGCTGGCGCAGCGCCTTGCGCAGATCGGCGCTTTCACTGATCCACTCAGCCACGATGTGGCGCGCGCCTTCGAGCGCTTCGTCGGCGGAAGCAACGCCGAGCTCGGCATTCAGATGTGCGGCGGCGAGGG
>JAJZNH010000344.1:0-7702 GCA_021811745.1 Acidobacteriota bacterium | reverse complement strand
ATCTGCGCCTTGGTGCGGCGCTTGGGCTTGTAAGGCAGGTAGAGATCTTCCAGATCGTTCTTCTCGAGCACGGCCTCGATGCGGGCCTTCAGCTCGTCGGTGAGCTTGCCCTGTTCGGCAATGGAAGAAAGGATGGAGGCGCGCCGGTCTTCCAACTCACGGAAATAGGCGAGCTGTTCTTCGATGGAGCGAATCTGCACTTCGTCGAGATTGCCGGTGGCTTCCTTGCGGTAGCGGGCGATGAACGGGACCGTGCCGCCGTCGTCGAGCAGCTCGATCACGGAGGTGACGCCGCGAAGGGGAAGGTTCAGGGCTTGGGCGATGTGAAGAAGAAGGTCAGGGGAGAGGGATTTCTTGTCCGTCATGGGGCGTCCATGTCCATCCTAAACGGAACGCTGGTCGCGGGCCTTGCTTCCGGTTGTGCAAATCATGGGAAGAAGCAATACGGCCATCAATACGAAGCTTTTGCGGCGGCGTGAACGCCTTCAGTGCGAGAGCCAACAAGATCACGATGCCGGTGCGGGTTCGGGCTCAGGCGCGGGTGGCGGAATCATCGGCAGTTCTTCAGCGAGATCGAGGCCGGCAGCGAGCAGCATCCTGGAGACCGCGGGTGCATTCAGGCGGGTGGCGTCGAACTCGACGCGGATGGTGTGCGCGGCAGTATCGATCGCCAGCTTGCGAATGCCATACACGTCGCGGGTCCGCGCCAGCGCACGCGCCACCTGCTCGGTCGGCGGCGTGGCATAGCGATAGAGAACTTCTACCGTGGTCATACCTTCATGATAGCAACAGATTTTATGGGGCAGAGATCAGAAATGTGCCACCTGACTCACAGGCTTTTCAGGTAAGCGCGGATCTCCGGGCTGGTCCAGTCCTGGGCGCCGACGAACTTGCTGCGGATCACACCCTTGCGGTCGATCACGTATGTTTCCGGCCACATGTCGGTGTGGAAGAGATTGGGCGCCGATTCGCTGGGATCGCGCACCGTGGTGAAGTCGATATGCCGGCTGCGCAGAAAGCTCGAGTAGGCCTTGGGATCGTCGTCCACGCTGACGCCTATGATCTCGAGATTGGGCATGTCGTGGTGGAGCTGGAGAAGGGAAGGCATCTCCATCACGCAGGGAGCGCACCAGGTGGCCCAGAAGTTGAGCAGCACCACCTTGCCGCGGTAATCGGCCAGGTGCACCTTGGTGGTGCCGTCGTTGACGGTGAAATCGGGCGCCTTAAGACCCGGCTGGGACGGGCGCGCACCGCGATTACACGCAGCTACGAACAACAACGGGAGAACCAGCAGGACAGCAAGGAAACGTAGCAACCGCACCTTCATATAATAACGAGAAACGGCGTATCCTTTGAAACCGAATCGGCAGAGGAAGGGCGGAAAGAGAGCAGGCCGAGGTTATGGCGAAAGAAAAGACGGGCGGAGACGGGGCAGGCGAGCCGCGGAAGACGGTGCTGGGACTGGTGGACGAAGCCGGCGCGCCCGTCCCGCATGTCGACTGGCGCACTTGGGCGCGCGCCACGCCGGGAACCGTTTTTGACCAGCCTGAGCCTGAGCAACTTATTGAGCTGACGGTCATTATCCCCGCGCGCAACGAGGAGGCGCCGCTGGGAGCCTGCCTGCAGTCGCTGGTCGGCCAGTCGGAGGAGATCTTCAAGCTGGGCGAGGACTGGGAGTTGGTGGTTGTGGACGACCACTCGACCGACCGGACGGCGGAGATCGCGCGCGGCTTTCCCGGCGTGGCCGTGATGCCGGCCGAAAAGCTGGAGCCGGGTTGGACGGGGAAGGCTAACGCGGTGTGGACGGCGGCGCGCCGAGCCCGCGGGCGCTGGCTGCTGTTTACCGATGCGGACACCATCCACGAGCCGGGCGATCTGCGCCGCGCGATCCACGAGGCGGAGCGGCACAAGGCGGGGGTCTTAAGCTACTCGCCGCGGCAGCTTGTGAGCGGGTTGGCGCAGCGCACGCTGATGCCGCTGATTTTTTCCGAACTGGCGCTGGCTTATCCGCCGGCCAAGGTGTCGGACCCGGCGCAGCGCATTGCCGCGGCCAACGGGCAGTTTCTGCTGATCGAACGAGAGGCGTATCGCCGCCTGGGCGGGCATGCCAGCGTGGCGGAGAAGGTGCTGGAAGACGTGGAACTCGCCTTCCTCGCCAAGCGCCGGCGGATCGGTTTGCGTTTCCGGTATGCGCCAGATGCGGTGGCCACGCGCATGTATTGCACCACCGGCGCGATGATCGAGGGCTGGACGAAGAACCTGGCGCTGTTGTTCAACAACGCGCTGGCCACGGCGGTTTGGCGCGGGCTGGACTTTCTGCTGCTTTTTGGGCTGCCGGTTCTGGCGTTCGTGTTGTGGGATGACAAGCTGGCGGTGAAGTCCCTGGCGTGGCTGGGGGCGGGATGGATTCTGGCGCTGTTGTGGCTGCGCACCCTGGTGCGGTTTTACTCGCGCGTGGCCAAGTCGAATTTTCCCTTTGTGGATTGCCTGCTTTCTCCGCTGGGACTGCCGCTGTTTGTGGCGCTGCTGTATCGAAGCTGGTTTCAGCACCGCGTGCTGAAGCGGGTACGCTGGAAAGGGCGGAGTTACGGAGCCTAGCGGCCAGGAAGCCGGAGATTGCCGGAATTTTGCGGCTGACCCAGGCTGTTCCGGTCTATTTTCTGTAACTTCCGTGCGGCTGCAACATCTTTCCCAATGAGGTCCGGAATGATCTTTCTCACGCGGCGGGCGACTTTTTCCGCATCGCACTATTACTGGAACGGTGCCTGGTCCGTAGAGCAGAACGAGCGGGTCTTTGGCCGCTGCGCGAATCGCAATGGTCACGGCCACAATTACACGCTCGAAGTCACGGTGGCAGGTGAGCCGGATCCGGTGACAGGCTTTGTTATGGATCTGAAGTGGCTGAAGGAAGTCATGGAGAGCCGGGTGCTCGCGCACTACGATCATCGCCACCTGAACCTCGAGGTGGAAGAATTTGTGGCGGGCAGGATGATTCCGACGACGGAGAACATTGCGATTGCCGCGTGGCTGCGTCTGGAGCCGGCGATCCGGCAGGCGGCCGGCGCACAATTGAGCCGCATTCGCGTCTACGAGACGCCGGAGATTTTCGCTGAATATCGGGGCGGTGTATGAGCGATGCGGGCAAAGCGTATTTCGGACGGCGCTACATGCTGAGCGCGAGTCATCGCCTGCACACCGAGGCACTTACGGACGAAGAGAACCGTGCGGCGTATGGGAAGTGCAACAACCCCCACGGTCACGGCCACAATTACGTGGTGGAAGTGGTGGCGGGCGGAGCCGTGAACGCCGATACGGGCATGGTGGTGAATCTGGAGGCCCTGGATGCCGTGGTGAAGGCGCGCGTGCTGGACAGGTTCGATCACCGCAACCTGAGCCTCGATCCGATGTTTGCCGACGAGGTGCCGACCACGGAGAACCTGTGCCGCGCGGTGTACGATCTTCTGGAAAATGCGATGCCGGCCGGCGAGTTGGAATATGTTCGCATCGAGGAGACCGAGAATAATTTCTTCGAATACTTCGGCGCACCGGACAACGAAAGCGCCCGCTCAATCGCGGGGCGGAAGGGATGAACGCATGGCGCAGCCAGTAACGATGAGCAAATCCGCGGCGATGGGGGCGGAGAGGCGAACCGAGCTGAGCGGGTTCAGCACCGAGGAGATGTATCGGGAAATTCTGGCCAGGCTGGGCGAGGATCCCGACCGCGACGGGCTGCTGCTGACGCCCGGGCGAGTGGAGAAAGCGCTGGCGCACCTGACCAAAGGCTACGAGGAGGATCCGAAGAAAATCCTGCGCGGGGCGCTCTTCGATGTGGATTACGACGAGATGGTGATCGTCAAGGATATCGAGATGTTCTCGCTTTGCGAGCACCATATGCTGCCGTTTTTCGGCAAGGTGCACGTGGCCTATATTCCCAAGGGCAAGGTGATCGGGCTCAGCAAGATTGCGCGGCTGGTGGAGGTATTTGCGCGGCGCCTGCAGGTGCAGGAGCGCATGACCACGCAGATCGCCGACGCGATTCAGGATGCGATTGCGCCGCAGGGTGTGGGCGTGGTGATCGAAGCGCGGCATCTGTGTATGATGATGCGCGGGATCGAGAAGCAGCACTCGTCGACGGTGACGAGCGCCATGGTGGGCTGCTTCCGCGAGAAGGAAACCCGGTCGGAATTTCTGTCGCTGGTGCGCCACACCACGACTGACGGAATGTGATTCTCCGCAGTGGCGCGGCAGAGGGAATATTATCCCGAGAGCCGCACCAGCTCCTGCGCGTCGCGGCGCGCGCCCAAAATCGAGACCCTGGGAATGCGGCCACGGACCATCGCGACTTCGTCGCAGCGATGCAGGCGCGGGCAACTCTGGCAGTCCTTGAAAATCTTGTCGGGCAACTCGGCTTTGTCTTCCACGGTGCGAAAGCCGTACTTGAAGAAGAAGTCGGGAATGCGGGTGAACAGGCACACGGATTGAATGCCGTGTTCCTCGGCCTCTTCGATAAGCGCTTTCAAAATGCGGCCGCCCGCGCCCTGGCCTTTGGCTTCGGGCTTGACGACGATGGAACGTACTTCGCAGAGATGCGGGCCGTAGAGGTGGAGGGCGCCGCAGCCCAGAAACACGCCGCCGTCCGATTCCGCCAGCGTGAAGTCGCGGATGTTCTCGCAGATCTCCGCGAAGGGGCGCTTGAGCAGCGTGCCGTCGCCGGAGAGTGAGTTGACCAGATCGTATACGTTCGAGGCGTCCTGGAGCAGGGCTTTACGCACTCGCATGTGCGGCCTCCTGGGTTGGATCGTGCGCGAGCGCAGCAATGCGCGCTGCCGTTTCCTCGAGCGCCCGCTGCACGCGCGTGCGCGCGGTTCCGCCGATCACATCGTGGCAATCGAGGGTGGCGCCCAGGGCGACCGCTGGATAGAAGTCTTCGCCAAATTCGGCGCCAAACTGGCGCAGCTCATCGAGCGAGAGATCGCCCAGCTCCACACCTTTGTCGAGCGCGAAGCGCACCGCGTGGCCGATCTTCTCGTGCGCGGTGCGGAAGGGAACGCCCTTGTGAACCAGGTAAGTGGCTGCGGCCATGGCATTCAGGTAGCCGGTTTCAGAGGCTGAGCGCATGCGCTCGCGGTGGAAGCACAGGGCCGCGGTGAAGCGCGCCACCAGGGCAAGCATCTGCGGGATGAAACATACGGCAAACGCCGGCTCCTGGGTCTCCTGCATGTCTTTATTGTAGGCGAGGGGCAATCCCTTGAGCTGCAGCGTGACCGCCTGCGCAGCGCCGTGAATGCGGCCGACCTTGGCGCGCAACAACTCCGTCAGGTCGGGGTTTTTCTTCTGCGGCATGGCACTCGATCCGGTTGAAAACTCCTCCGGCAATTCAATAAAGCCATACTCCGCGGTCGCGAAGAGCGTGATCTCTTCGGCAAAGCGGCTCAGATGCAGGCCTACGAAGGTGAGCGCGTGCAGATATTCGAGGATGAAATCGCGATCGCTGGTGGCGTCGATGGAGTTGGAAGTCGGCGCGGAGAAACCCAACTCGTGCGCGGCAATCGTGCGGTCGAGTTTGAGCGTGGCGCCGGCAACGGCACCCGATCCGAGCGGACAATAGTTCAGACGCGCGGCGCAATCCTTCAGGCGCTCGGCATCGCGCAGCGCCATCTCGACGTAGGCCAGCAGCCAATGTGCGATCAGTACCGGCTCGGCGCGCTGCAGGTGCGTGTAGCTGGGCATGACGGCCTCGCCGACGGCGCGCGCCTGCTGGACGAGCGCGCCCGCCCATGCGGCGATGCCTTCGATGACGAGATCGATTTGGCCGCGCACGTAGAGGCGCAGGTCGGTGGCAATCTGCTCGTTGCGACTGCGGCCGGTATGCAGCTTGAGCCCGAGCGAGCCCACCTTCTCCACCAGCTTGAGCTCGACGAAATGATGAATGTCTTCGGCCGTAGCGTGATCGCGCACAGCGGCCTGGCCCGCTTCACCGGTGTGCTCGGCGGCGATGGCATCGAGTGCTTCGGCAAGTTGCCCGCGCTCGGCCTCGGTCAGAATGCCCGCGGCGCAGAGCGCGGCCGCGTGTGCCTTGCTGGCGGCAGCCTCTTGATTGAGGAGCCGCCAATCGAATACGATCGACCGCTGCCAGGCTTCGAATTCGGAATCGGCGTTCGCGCGAAAGCGGCCGGACCACATCTTCACTTGACTAACTCCTTCTGCTTCGCTGCTCTCCATTTTTTGAGCAGCAGCTGCGCGCGGACCGGCAATTCCGGCAGTTTGATTTTCTTCCGGCCGCGGCCTTCGCTTATCGTTAGCAACTGAATCCTTTTACATTCGCCAACCCGCCCAGAAGCAACAGCAGAAGCGCCTTCTGCGCGTGCAGCCGGTTTTCGGCCTGGTCGAACACAATCGCCTGCGGGCTGTCGATGACCGCATCGGTTACTTCCTCGTTTCGGCGCGCGGGCAGGCAGTGCATGAAAACGGCGCTGGTCTTGGCCCTGGCCATCAACGCCTCGTTCACCTGGAACGGCCGGAAGATAGGCGCGCGCTTGGTGGACTCGTGTTCCATGCCCATGCTCACGCAGACATCGGTGTAAATGGCGTCGGCGCCCTCGGCGGCCGCCTGCGGATCCTGAAGCAGGCGTACTTCGCAGTTGTTGGCCTGCGCCATCTCGCGCGCGATGGTAACGATTTCGATATCGGGTGAGTAGCCGCGCGGCGTGGCCACGGTGATGTTCGCGCCCAGTTGTGCGCCAGCCAGCATCAACGAGTGGCACACGTTATTGCCGTCGCCAACATAGGTGAAGTTGAGGCCGGTGACGGATCCAAAGTGCTCCTCGAGTGCCATGAAGTCAGCCAGCGCCTGACAGGGGTGTTCGAAATCCGAAAGCGCGTTGATGACGGGGACGCGCGAGTTGGCAGCCATTTCCGTCACCGTGTCATGGGCGTAGGTGCGCAGCACGATCACATCGACCCACCGTTCCAGATTGCGGGCCACGTCGGCGATGGTTTCGCGCTCGCCGAGCGGGGAGTTGGTCTGGTCCACGAAGATGGCGTTGCCACCCATGGTGTTGATGCCGGTCTCGAAGGCGAGCCGAGTGCGCAGGCTGGCCTTCTCGAACATCAGCACCATTTGCTTGGCGTCGAGCGCGTGCCGGAAGTCGCGCGGGTTGCGCTTCACTTCGCGTCCCAGCTTGAGGATGGCGCGCACTTCGGCGCTGGAAAGATCGGCGATGGAGCAGAGATCCTCGCCCCCCATCCGCGCCGCCGCAGTCAGAATGTCGGGGTCCTTCTGCACGGGCACCGTGTCCGTGCGTTCCATGGTGGCTTTAGCGCCCATGTTGTGTTTCTCCCGCGGCCATGTTGCCGCTGTGCGTGGCCGCATGTTGGGTAAGGATTTCGTCGAGCGCCGCGATGGCCGTATCCACGTGCGCCTTTTCCAGAATGTACGGAGGCAGGAAGCGCAACACCGTATCGCTGGTGCAGTTGATGAGGATGCGCCGCTTCAGCATCTGCGCCACCACCTGCTTGCCGAGCTGCGCTGAGTCAAGCTCCGCGGCGATCATCAGGCCCTTGCCGCGGACGTTCACGATGCAATTATGCCGCTCGGCAAGCGTGCGCAACTGCTCCTGGAAGTAATGGCCGACGTTAGCGGCGCGACCGAGCAATCCGTCCTTCTCAATGGTATCGATTACGGCGATGGCCACAGCGCAGG
>JAJZNH010000986.1 GCA_021811745.1 Acidobacteriota bacterium | reverse complement strand
CACCTCGATTCGGCATCGCCTGAACTGCATTGAGCGCCAGGTTCAGAAGCACCTGCCGGATCTGTTCGGCGTCGGCAGAAACCTGTTCGGTCTTGCCGCAATCCACACGGACCTCGATGTGCGCCATTCTGGCCGTCTCGGCAACCAGATTCGCTACCGACTGCAGGAGCAAGTCCGGCTCTACAACGGTCCGGCGAGGTGTCTGCGGGCGGGCAAAATCAAGGAAGTCCGTTAAGAGGGACTTCAGCCGATCGACTTCTTTGCCGGCCATATCTGCGAATTCCCGGCGGGTTTCGGCAGGCAATTCAGAGCGCTGAAGAATCTGCACTGCGCCATCCAGAGCACCCAGTGGGTTGCGAATCTCATGCGCCAATCCGGCGGAAAGCTCACCCAGGGCGGAGAGCCGGTCCGATCGACGGAGTTGCTCCATCGACGCTTCAAGCTGCGAATAGGTCTCCCGGAGCCTTGCTGCAGTTTCCTCGATCTCTCGGCGATGCTTCCGTTCTACATCCGCAAGTGCGCCTGTCAGGGCTGCAATCACAAAATACATGCCGATTTCAATGTATTGCGCGGAACTGTACTCCGGATTCGATCGCCAGACCATGAGAACAAATGGAATATAAAGCGTGCTCACGATTACCGCAGCCGCAATCCCTCCCCGCCATCCGAACCAAAGCGCCATCAACAGGATGGGGATATAGTATGCGCGTTCCAACAGAGGATGCAGCCAGATATGGCTGGTGGGCGTGAAATAGTGCAGCAGAGATATGACCACGATCACGCACACAAGCACGGTTATGCGCAGGTAATCTCGTTTACTCGACAGCACGGTGCTGATCTCAACACCCTCCCTTCATGCGATCGCAATTCGACATAGCAGCTCGGTGACCAAAACGGAATAAAGGCTTCACCGCACAAGAGGCGTCGGAAGACGAGTACATTGAGCTGCTGAACCTGCTTCCGCTGCCTGTTATCAGGCAATAAGTGCCCGATATGCGCCACTTGTCCGTATGCCAACATTACAGCGCCACTCCGCACCGAGACAAATCCCCCAGTGAGCAGAGCTTTGCTGGATTTGTCTGCTCTTGAATGTTGGCAACTAACGTGCACATACGATTTGCGACAACGCTCTGCGAATTGCCAATTCCAAGAGGGATGCGAGAAGAAATGCGGCGCGTTCCGGTGACGTCAGTCACAGACATCCATGGCAGCGATGGAAACGATGGAGAAGGGGTGAAGTATCTCGCCAAACTCGTAACAGGAATTTTGCTGATCGTTCTATCAGGCATGCCCGCATTTGCCGCGATACCGTGCCAGCAAAGTGTCCACTCCATGCCGTGCTGCGATGGAATCATGTGCCCGGCGATGGCGAAGATGTCGAGTAATCGAGAGATCACCCGCAAAGGGATGCAAGACTCCCCGGCTCCCTGCTGTAGAACGCGTGCGCGATCCTTCGTTGCGGTGACGGATCATAAAGCGACTGAGATTCACGTTGCCATCGCAAACTTCGGCGTTGGCACTGCCGTTCTCCCCGTGCGGCTCGATCAGTTTCGCCATGAATGTGTAACCGTGGTGAACCGACGAGGCGATCAACGCACGCAGGCAGTTCTCTCAACTTTTCTGATCTAGTTCCTTTCCTCTTCGCTGACGCTCACTGTCCCCGCACCGAGCCGCCAGTTTCTCGCTCGTTTAGGCAAGTACATTCCCGTCTCCTCAACGGTGGCGGAAAAGCAACGATTTGGAGAGTAAAGCTATGCTTTCGAGAAGGCTGTCTCGACGTGGAAGAACCGTTATTGCGCTGATCGCCACAGCGATCTTGACATGGAACTCGGCGACTGCAAGCAGCGCACAAGAGAGTGCGGTATCCGGATCAGGTGGTTATCCTGCATTGCACTGGGAAAGCCCGGCGCGGAAGCAACGGACCCCGCTGTGGACCAAGGTCCACGGCACTCTCGTAATCAACGAAAAGGGAGTGGATTTTCACTCGACCGGTGGTCACGATCAACTGTGGACATTCGAAGACATTCGTTCGGTGTTTCTCACTCCGCATCATCTCGAACTCAACACTTACATGAACCGGAGCTGGCACCGTCCAGGCACACAGCACTACAACTTCGATCTGACAAAAGCGCTTCCTCCCACAGTGGCGGCGGCAGTGGCCGCTCGCATCGCACGTCCGATACAGAATGCCGATCCGGACACTGCGACGCCGGCAATTGCGACCATCCCTGTCCGTCATCGGACGCTTGCCGGGGGCACCAACGGCGTACTGCAATTTCGCAATGGAGGCATCGAATACATCACCAACTCAAAGGATGACAGCCGAAGTTGGCGATGGGCCGACCTCGAGACTCTATCCAATCCCGACCCATACCACCTGTTCCTGTTTGGATATCGCGATACCTACACGTTTGACTTGAAAGCGCCTCTTTCCCCCGCACTTTTTGACCGGGCGACGGACGCGATCTACGCGCACAACGAGAGCATTCCTGTGTATGCGCCGGGAACCACGCTCCGGACCAACCCGCAAAGCCCTGAGATGAGAGAGAAGTGATGAACAGAACTTTGAAACATCGTTTATGGCTTATTGCCGGAGTTCTTGCATCCTGCGTCGCCATTGCGAGCGCCCAGACGGGCGTGAACGCTCCGGACTCAAACGCACTGCCCGCGGCGCCACGGCCAAATCCGCAACAGAGTCTTTCGACTTCCGGCCAGATTTCGCAGGGCTCTGAAGTGACCTTGCAGGAGTTAGTTCAGATCGCACTGGCCAGCAATCCTGCGATCAAGAGCGCCGCCGAGGAGTTCCAGGCGCAGCGCGCCCGCGCACCCCAAGCGCGATCCCTTCCGGATCCAATGGTGTCCGGAGGATGGATGGGGAACATCACCCCGTTCAGCGTGCAGAATGGCGACCCATCGAGTTACCGGGGGTTGACTGTAAGCCAGGCGTTTCCCTTCCCGGGGAAGCTAAGATTGCGCGGCAAAATCGCCGACCGCGAAGCCGAGGCCGGACGTTGGGAATACGAGCGGACAGAACGCCGGGTGGTGGCTGAGGTCAAGGTTGCTTTCTATGCCTATTTTTACGATACCAAGGCAATCAAGATCACCGAAAAGAACAAGGATTTGCTCGAAAAGCTGGAAAAGATCGCTGAAGCGCGCTACCGCGTAGGCCAGGGTATTCAGCAGGATGTCCTTCGGGCGCAGGTTGAGGTGTCGCGAATTGATCAGCGCCTCATCGTTCTGCACCAGGAGGATGATACCGCACGCGCACGTCTCAATACGTTGCTGAATCGGGACCCTGAGGCGCAACTTCCCCCGCCCGCGAAAGTGCAACCTGCTAACTTTCACCTCTCCTTGAACGAACTTTACGCGATGGCGCACGAAAATGACACTGGCCTCGAACGCGACAAGCGAGTGATTGAAAGCAGCCAGTTTAGCGTCGATCTTGCGCAGAAAGCCTACGAGCCGGACTTTGATGTGGCCTACAGCTACGAGCAGCGCCCGGAGATGCCGGACATGCATGGCGTGATGGTGGGTGTGAACATCCCCATCTTTTTCCGGAGCAAGCAGCGTGAAGGTGTGATCGAAGCCAGCCACGGCCTGAACGCCGCCCACCGCGAGTTCGATGACCGCTTGACGACAGTGAACTTCGAGATCAAGCAACAGTATCTGGCAGCCACGGCCTCGCGTAACCTTATGAACCTCTATTCGAAAGCGATCGTGCCGGAATCGTCGCTGGCTCTCGAGTCGGCGATGTCCGCATACCAAGTCGGCAAGGTCGATTTTCTCTCCATGCTCGACAACTTCGTATACGTACTGAACTACGAGGTCGGCTATTACCAGGAACTAAGTAACTACGAAACCGCGCTGGCACGGATGGAGCCGCTGGTCAATCGAGACTTGACGGAATAAGAAGGAGAAGCCATGAAACCGAATTTAACGACTCGCGCTCTGGTCATTGGAATTGCGTCGCTGGTTGCGGGAATCCTGCTCGGAGGCGGATCTGCGTACTGGTTTATGCAGCACAGAGAAACTGCTGCCAAGAAGACTATAACCGCGGCGGCGCAGCAGGCCGCCGCGAGATCCACCGATATGCCCGATATTCCGAGCATGGATATGTCCGGCGCGAAGGGAACGGGAAAGACATCGAGTTCGAACCAAAGCATGAACCACATGCCGGGGATGGACATGTCCGGTCAATCCGGAAGCGGGCAACCCCCGGGAGATCCCTCAGGGAGTAATGCTGGGCAGATGCAGGGAACGGCAAACATGCCGGCAGGAACCGTCATGCTCGATCCCGCCACGCAGCAAGAGATCAACGTCACCTACACGACGGTACGGCGCGCCCACCTGACGAGGACGATTCAAACCGTGGGCCTGGTGCAGATGGACGAGGAAAAGATCGCGCGTATTCACGTGAAGGTCGCCGGCTGGATAAACAAGGTGTATCTCAATTATGTCGGCAAACTGGTCAAGAAGGGCCAGCCCTTGTTTACGCTTTACAGTCCCGACCTTGTCTCTACGGAGCAAGAGTATCTGATTGCACTCAAGGGCCAGGAGTATCTTTCGAAGACCCCCTATTCCGACGTAGCCTCCGGCGCCAACGCCCTGCTGCGCGCAACACGCGACCGGCTGCGTTTGTGGGACATCAGCGATGCGCAGATTCACAACCTTGAATTGAGCGGCAAAGCCGCGACCAACATGACGCTCTATTCTCCGATCGACGGCTTTGTAATGACCCGGAATGCCTATGAACAAACGTACGTCACACCACAAACGGATCTCTATGAAATCGCCGACCTTTCCACGGTTTGGGTCTCTGTGGACATCTTTGAGTATGAGGCGCCTTTTGTCCATGTCGGTCAGGCCGCACAGATGCAGTTGAGTTACTTCCCCGGCAAGACCTGGCGCGGCCGGGTAACTTATGTTTATCCGACTCTCGACCCGACAACGCGGACCATCAAGGTGCGGCTCGAGTTTCCAAATCCAGGCTATGAACTCAAACCCAATATGTACGCCAACGTACAGTTGAAGGTCGATTATGGCGTACAGACGCTGGTACCGAGCCAGGCGGTGCTGAATTCCGGCACGCGGCAGGTGGTCTTTCTCGCCAAGCCGGATGGGTATTTTGAGCCGCGAGAGATCAAGATAGGCGATCAGTTTGATGGCCAAACGGTCGTTCTTGCGGGTCTGCGCCCTGGGGAAAAGATCGTGGAGTCAGGCAACTTCCTGATTGATTCAGAGAGCCGCCTGGGCGCGGCCATGCAGCAGATGGAGGCGTCGATGCCGGGAATGAATTCGAGTAAGAAGAAGTGAGGTGGAACATGCAAAGAAAAGTCCTCATCGCAAGCATCGTCGCACTCGCCGGATTCCTCATCCTGGCTGGAGGCGCATGGTACTTACTCCACCAACAGCAAGCGAAGGTGTGTCCGCTTTCGGGCCGTCCGATCCAGCCGAAAACTCGGGCGCTGGTAATAATCGGCGGAAAGGATTACGAGACCTGCTGCGTCCGGTGCGCCATCACTGAAGCCCAACAGACCGGCAAGCCGCTTCGCATTCGGAAGGTCGCGGATTTTGAAAATGGCAAACTCATCGATCCGGCCAACGCATGGTTCGTGGAGAGCAGCGACGTCAACCTCTGCATGCGCATGTCGCCGGCTACGCTGAGCCCGGGCAGACAGACGGTCCACCTTCGTGTTTTTGACCGCTGCGCGCCAAGCGTACTGGCATTCTCAAGCGAGAAGGACGCGCGCGCATTCATCGCACAACATGGCGGCGTGCTGAAACGTCTGGAAGACCTGCTGAAAGAAGCCCAATCCGCAACCGGGAAGGTGCAAAAGCCATGATCAACCGAATTATCGAGTGGAGCAGCAAAAACAAATTCTTCATTTTTCTGGGCACCTTCTTCATGATTGCCTGGGGTACATGGGCGATGCTCCATACGCCGCTTGATGCCATACCCGATCTCTCCGACGTGCAGGTCATCGTCTTCTCGAAATGGCCAGGTCGCGATCCGCAGCTGATAGAGGATCAGGTCACCTATCCAATCGTGACCTCATTGATCTCCGCACCCGATGTGAAGGTGGTGCGCGGTTACTCATTTTTCGGACTCTCCTTTGTTTACGTGATCTTCAAAGACGGAACCAATCTTTACTGGGCTCGTTCCCGCGTCGTCGAGTACATGCAGGGAGTGCAGGGAAACCTGCCCGAAGGAGTCACACCCACGCTGGGGCCGGACGCGACAGGGGTTGGGTGGGTTTACATGTATGCGCTCGTCGATAGAACCGGCCGGCACGATCTTGCCCAGTTACGGACCTTTCAGGACTGGTATCTCCGCTATTGGCTGGAAGGCGTCCCCGGTGTCTCCGAGGTAGCCAGCGTGGGGGGCTTCGTTAAGGAGTATCAGGTGGACATCAACCCCGATACGCTGCTTGCCTACCACCTGCCGATCAACCGGGTTATTGACGCCATCCGAAAGAACAACAACGACGTCGGCGGACGTGTCGTCGAATATACCGGGCGGGAATACATGGTGCGGGGACTCGGTTACATCCGCTCGGTCGCTGATCTCCAGAAAGTCGTCGTTGGCACCAATGGAGACGGTACGCCCATCTACCTGCGCGACGTGGCCGACGTGCACCTGGGTCCCGACATGCGGCGCGGTATGGCTGACCTGAACGGAGAAGGTCAGGTAGTCGGCGGCATTGTAATTGCGCGCTTCAGGGAGAATGCACTGGCTGTTATCGATCGCGTCAAACAGAAGATCGCTCAGATCCAGAGTTCCCTTCCTAAAGGCGTGAGCATGGTGCCGGTCTACGACCGCTCCACGCTCATTCTGAAATCTATTGCCACGCTCCGCGAGAAGTTGATCGAGGAAATGATCATCGTCAGCATCGTCTGCCTGATCTTTCTATTCCATGGACGGAGCGCGCTGGTTGCTATCCTTACCCTTCCCATCGCCATCCTCATGATGTTCATCGCGATGTACTACATTCACCTCAACTCGAACATCATGTCGTTGAGCGGCATTGCCATCGCTATAGGAGCTATGGTCGATGGCGCCATCGTAATGATTGAAAATGCGCACAAGCATCTGGAGAAATGGGAGGCCGGTGGTAAACAGAAGAAACGCGACGACGTAATTATTGGGGCGGCGAAAGAGGTCGGGAAGCCCCTATTCTTTTCTCTCCTGATCATTGCCGTGTCCTTCATTCCTGTCTTCACTCTCCAGGCCCAGGAAGGCCGGCTGTTCAAGCCTCTGGCCTACACCAAGACCTTTTCGATGACCTTTGCGGCGTTGCTCTCCATCACACTGGTGCCAGTGCTGATGCTGTTGTTCATCCGCGGCAAGATCGCGCCTGAGCACAAAAATCCGCTGAACCGCTTTCTGATCTGGGTTTACAAGCCTTTCGTTCACCTGTCTTTGAAGTTTCCTAAAATCGTTCTCCTCGTAGCGCTTGCGGCATTGCTGATCACCATTCCCGCCTATCGGCATCTGGGATCGGAGTTCATGCCGCCCCTCTACGAAGGAAGCTTCCTTTACATGCCCAGCGGCTTGCCTGGTCAGTCCATTACTGAGACCGCCCGCCTGGAACAGATGGAGGACAAGATCATCAAATCGTTTCCCGAGGTAGTGTCTGCCTTTGGCAAGGGTGGCCGAGCGGAGACTTCAACGGATCCGGCTCCGCTGGAGATGGGCGAGACCACGATCGTTCTCAAGCCTCAGGACCAATGGCCCAAGGGGATGACCCCGCAAAAGCTGGAAAACCAGATGAACGCTGCTCTGAATATTCCCGGCGTTTCGAATTCCTGGACCATGCCCATCAAAGGGCGGATCGATATGCTCTCCACCGGCATCCGTACCCCGATCGGCATCAAGGTCTTCGGCCCGGATCTGAACGTAATCCAGGGAATCGGAGAAAAGATCGAAGATGCGCTGCGCAATCTGCCCGGCACCCGCAATGTTTACTCGGAGCGGACTGTCAGCGGCTACTACCT
>JAJZNH010000246.1 GCA_021811745.1 Acidobacteriota bacterium | reverse complement strand
GATGAACAGGAAATTCCAGCGGTCCTGGCGGCGCTTCTTGATGTCTTCGAGCGTCCGGTCGCCCTTCACGCTGCCGTAGTTCTTGCCGGTGGCGTTGAAGGTCTTGTCCATCTTCTTCATCATGTCGGTGATCTTGAAGTGGGTGGGCGCCTGGAAGGGATCGTAGTTGCGCAGCAGCGCCAGGCCAAAGCCGAGGACCGAGAGAAATTTGCCGCGGGCGGCGTCGTTCACCTTGGCAAGGTCCTTGGCCACCTGGCCCATGTCCAGGAACGCCGTCACGGGCGCGGCTTCCTTGGTTTCCTTGTCGATCATCATGGCCATGCCGATGCCGCAGTTGGGATGGCATCCGCAGGAGAGCTGGCCCCACTCGGCATGCGGCCCGTGGATCAGATCGGCCCAGTCGGAGAACGTGGACATGAAGGAGATGGGGAACCAGTCGCGCTCCGGCTCGCCAAACCCGCACTGCTTCTTGATGTCGTGCGCCATGTGCGAGAGCGTGTAACGCTGGGCGATGCGGCGCTCGTCGGTGATCTCTTCGTCGCGGCCGGTAAAGCTGACCGGCTGGAAGCTGAGGAAGCTGATGGTCTTGGGGTTATCGAGCGCGAACTGGATGATGTGGCCCACCTGCTCGTTGTTGATCCCGTTGATGATGGTGGTGACGGGCACGATTTCGACGCCGGCCTCGTGCAGGTTGTTGATGGCCTGCAGTTTCACGTCGAACAGGTTGCCGACCTTGCGGTGCGAGTTGGCGGCGTTGCCGATGCCGTCGAACTGGAGATACACGTAGCGCAGACCGGCCTCGGCCGCCGCGCGGCACAGCTCCTTGCTCTTGGCGAACTCGATGCCGTTCGAGGCCGCCTGCACCGAGTTGTAGCCGACCTTGCGGGCGTAGGCCACGGCGTCGAGAAAGTAGGGGCTCAGGGTGGGCTCGCCGCCACTGAACTGCACGCTCATCTGCCGCTTGGGCTTGATGGTGATGGCGTTGTCGAGCATGGTCTTGATTTCGTCCCAGGTAAGCTCGTGGACGAAACCGACCTGGTTGGCGTCCATGAAGCACGGGTCACACATCATGTTGCAGCGGTTGGTCAGGTCGATGGTGAGCACCGAGCCGCGGCCGTGGGTCACGGTGGAGGTGCCGTGATTGTGCAGCTTCTCGTCGTTGTGAGCGCGCATGTCGCGGCCGGGGAAGCTCTCCTCGAGGTGCTTGAAGAACGCTGCGTCGATGGACATGACGTCCTCGAAGTGGCCGTGCTTGGGGCAGTCCTTCACCATCAGGATCTGACCGTCGCGCTCGATGATCTGGGCCTTGATCTCGCCCACCTTTTCGTTGAGCAGGATCTCGTGGGGCAGCTTGCCATCGAGGATCTGCTTGCGGATCTCGGGAACACACTTGGGGCAGAGCGAGTCGGTGGTGCGGGGCCAGCCGAGAGGCGGCTTCTCCTTCTGCCAGGACTTGAGCAGCGGCTTGTCGCTCCACTTGGGCTTAAACGACGGGTTGGGGCTGATCCGGTTCAGCCGCTCAAAGACAACCCACGCGCCCTTGGCTGCGTAGACGGCAGCCTTCTCGACGTACTTGATGGCTTTAGCCATATCGGCAAATCTCCTCAATCTTTTAAGTCGCCGGCAACCGAGCCGCCCGGCGCGATCCGTGGTCCCCGGAGGGAACCCGGAGCCTGATACTCCTTACGAGGGTAATGAGGAAAGCCTGGCCGGCCCAAGCAGAGCACAGCGAATGGCGAAAGAGATCAGCGAACGGGGAGAAATGCGGGGGCAACGGTAGGCTTGGGCAGGGCTGCCAGGACGCGTCTAAGCTGTTTCAGGACATGGAAATACGGGGTCCGTGGCCTTCCAGAGTGCGCCCCGGATTGGGTGTCAGGGGGCGGCTCATGGGGCGCTCCTGAATGGCAGCAACACTCGATACCCACTCGAATGGAGACGCCATGTATAAGGAAACGGCCTGTGTGCCGCGTGGTTGAATAGGATTATGACACGAGTGGCGCGGCTGATCCTCGCCCTGATCGTGGGGCTGGCGGTGCTGACGTTTGCGGCGTCGGGGGTGGTAGAGAGCACTGTCCGCCACTGGTCGGAGCTCGACATGCAGGAGCGCGCGCAGTTGGTGCTGCGGAGTGCCCAGCCCGCCCTCGCCGACTCCTGGAACGATCCCGCCCGCCTCACCCAGCAACTGAATGTGCTCGACAGCGACCAGCGGGTGATCGGGGCGGCCGCGTGCGGCCAGGACTACTCGACGCAGGCCATCACCGCCGATTTTCCCCACGCCTTCAGTTGCCTGGACATCGGTCCGCGGGTGCGCGATATGGAAAAGGCCGGGAATCGCGGTGGTGCGCCGACGTGGAGCACGGTGGCCACGCTGCCTGCCGGCCAGGCGCTGGTGAGCGCGATGCCGGTCGTCCAGGGGGGGCAGACGCTGGGCTACGCGATCCTGGTGCACGACCTGAGCTACGTCGACCGGCGCGAGCGCCGGGCGCAGACCTTCCTGCTGGCGATCTTCGGCGTACTGGCGCTGCTGGCCTTTGGCATCCCCATGCTGGTGACGCGGCAGGCGCGCCATGAGTGGAGCCTGGAGCTGCGCGATCTGCTGCGCGGCCGGGGCAAGCAGAGCCGCGAGTTTCAGCCCATCCTCCGGGACATGCGCGAGCTGATCGGGCGCATTGTGAGCGAGCGCGAAGACGACCCCGTCCGCTGGAGCGCCGAACGGCTGAAGCACACGCTGAATCGCGTTCTGCAGGGCGAGAAAATCGTGATCCTGGCCAACCGTGAGCCTTATGTCCACGACCGGCTGAGCGACGGCAGGATCCAGGTGCGGCATCCGGCCAGCGGACTGGTGACGGCGCTGGAGCCGATCATGCGCGCCTGCTCGGGCGTGTGGGTGGCGCACGGCAGCGGCACCGCCGATCGGGAAACCGTGGACCGGTCCAATCACCTGCGGGTGCCGCCGGGCGAGGAGTCCTATTCGATCCGCCGGGTGTGGCTGTCAGAGGACGAACAGCAAGGCTACTATTACGGCTTTGCCAACGAGGGGCTGTGGCCGCTTTGCCACGTGGCGCACGCGCGCCCGGTCTTCCGCGCCGATGACTGGCGTCACTACAAGGCGGTCAATCAGAAGTTCGCCGACGCGGTCTGCAGCGAGGTGGATTCGAAGGACCCGATTATCCTGGTGCAGGACTATCATTTTGCGCTGGCGCCGGCCATGATCCGCAAGCGGCTGCCGGCGGCGACGGTGCTGACCTTCTGGCACATTCCCTGGCCCAACGACGAGCGCATCGGCATCTGCCCGTGGCGGAACGAGCTGCTGGAAGGCCTGTTGGGCAGCAGCATTGTGGGCTTTCACACGCAACTGCACTGCAATAACTTTCTCAATTCGGTCGACCGATACCTGGAAACGCGCATCGACCGCACCGATAACGCGGTGGTGCGGCAGGGGCGGCGCACGCTGGTGCGGCCCTATCCGATCTCGCTGGAGTGGCCGGTGCGCTGGGTGGAGACGGCGCCCAGCGTGGCGGAATGCCGCGCCCAGGTGTGGCGTGAGCTGGGCCTGCCGAAGGATGCCCTGCTGGGTGTCGGCGTGGACCGCCTGGACTACACCAAGGGCGTGGAAGAGCGGCTGCTGGCGGTGGAACGGCTGCTCGAGCGGCACCCGGAATACCTGGGGCGTTTCTCGTTTGTGCAGCTTGCGGCGCCCAGCCGCGTCAAGATCCCGCGCTACCAGGAGCTGAATGAGGCGGTGGAGCAGCTCGCCGACCGCATCAACCGGCGCTTCGGCGACCGGGAGTACAAGCCCATCCTGCTGCAGCGCAGCCATCACGAGCCGCCGGAGGTGTTCCGCCTCTATCGGGCCGCGGATGTGTGCTACGTGAGCAGCCTGCACGACGGCATGAACCTGGTGGCCAAGGAGTTTGTGGCTGCCCGCACCGACCTGCGCGGAGTGCTGGTGCTGAGCGAGTTCACCGGAGCGGCCCGCGAGTTGACCGAAGCGCTGATTGTGAATCCTTATGACCTGGAGGCAAGCAGCGAGGCCCTGGCCACGGCGCTGACCATGCCGGCCGACGAGCAGCGCGACCGGATGCGCTCCATGCGCTCGCTGATCAGCCAGTTCAACATCTATCGCTGGGCAGGCCACATGCTGGTGGATGCGGCGCGTCTGCGCGACCAGGAGCGGGTGGCCTTCCGCCTTGCGGAGCGCAGCCACTTGGGCGCGGAGGTTTAAGGCGGAGAGCAAACCCTGCTGCGAGAGCCGGAGCGCCGGGAAGGCCGGCAGGCGCGACTGGTTTCGATAGGACGAAAACCGGACGCGCACGCGACTCAAAAGAGCCGTACACTGGATGACCTATCGGGAGGTGGCTTATGACCCCCCTGTTCCGCCTCTTCGTGGCCGCAGGTGTGAGCCTCGCCGCGCTCTTGATCCTCTTGGACGGGCTGGCGCGGCAGGACGCGAACCTGCTGTCGCCCTTGAACCTGCTGCTCTTCCTGCTGGCCATTACGGTTTATCTGCTCCCCACGATCCTGGCATTTTTTCGCGACTGCGAATCGGCGACCTGGATCGCGGCGCTGAATGTCTTCCTGGGCTGGACCGTTTTCGGCTGGTTTATCGCCATCGGCTGGGCTGCCGAGGGCAAAGTAAAGCCGATGCCGCCGCGGCATCCGCTGCCCAGCCACTGATTCAATCGGGGCCATCGCATGCCAGCCCACCCTTCGCCGGAAAAGAGGCGAAGGGTGGGGCACCCTCAGGCGTGTGGGGGTTGAGATAGTAAAAGCACAGGGTGCGCCACCCGTCCTGGCGCTTTGGCCGGCATACGACGGCGTTATGCAGCTTTGTTCCCGGTTTTGGACGAGCAGGGGCGGCGTCGATTTGCCGCCGCCGAGGCCCGCACCTGCGGCTTTGGCGGCGGCAGCGTAGTGGTGCGTATCACCGGCCTGGTCCGCAGCACCATTGCCCGCGGCATCGAAGTGATCGAGCAGAAGCCGGAGGTGGAGACCACACGGGTGCGCAAACCGGGCGGCGGACGCAAGCGCAAGCACATCGCCGAGAACAAGGACCGGGTAAGTGCAGGCACGGATCACGATACCGCCGGCTTCGCCGTCGAGGCGATCCGACTTCCCGACTCAAACCGTTGCCCAGCCGCATCACGGCAGCGGATGGCTGAGCCGCAGCATCATCACGCCGTGCATGGGCACCGTGAATGAGCTTTCCGGGCTCAGCACGCCGATATCCTTGTGCGCCCATAGATCCCGCGCCGCGGCCGGCCCTGTCCATTCCACATCCCTGAGCCGCAGCGTCATCCGTGTTGCCGTCGTGGTGCGGTTGAAGAGCGCCACCGCCAGCGATCCGTCCTTGAGCGGCTTCGCCCACACCTCGAGCGGCCCTTCTTTCCAGGCGCGCTCGCCCTCCCGCCCCAGCGCGTCCTGATCCACCGCGATCACCTCGCGATTCAGCAGAATGCTTTTCGTCTCCTCCGTCATCGCCGCCACGTCGTTGCCGGCCATCAGCGGAGCGGCCAGCATCGCCCACAAGCTGAAGTGGGTCCTCTGCTCGTCGGCGTTCATGCCGCTGTTGCCCACTTCGAGAAAATCGGGATCGTTCCAATGCCCCGGCCCGGCATATTGCGACAGTCCCGCCTCGCCAAAGCCGTTGATGGCCATGCTGTCGTACTTGTCGCTGATATCCCCGCTCGTCCTCCACATGCTGCCGCCAACCTCAGGGGCCCACGTCCACACCCTGCCCCATCCGTACTGGCACAGACTGAACAGAATCGGCCGTCCCGTCGCCTGCAGGTCCTGGTGCATCTTTTCGTAGGCGGCCTTCATGATGGCGTCGGACTTCTCGACATCCCCGCCCGACTCCTCTTTCATGTTCTCCCTGAAGCTGCACAGGTCGTACTTCAGATAATCCACGCCCCACGAGGCAAACATCTTCGCGTCCTGCGCCTCGTAGCCGAGGCTCGCCGGCGCCCCGGCGCAGCTCTTCGCCCCAGGCCCCGAGTAAATTCCGAACTTCAGCCCCTTCGAGTGGATGTAATCGCCGAGCGCCTTCATGTCCGGGAAACTGCTGTTGGGGTGCAGCACGCCCGAGGCGTCGCGATAGCCCTGCCAGCCGCCATCGATATGCACGTAGACGTATCCCGCATCGCGCATTCCGCTCGCCACCAGCGCATCCGCCTCTTTGCGGATCAGCGCATCGTCGATGTCGTGCTTGAAGTGGTTCCACGTGCTCCACCCCATCGGCGGAGTCGCCGCCATCTCCTGCGTGTGCGCAACCAGGCTCGCGCTCGTTGCGGCAACCGCCAGCACTCCAATGCACAGCAATCTCATCGTTCACCTCTACGCGCCCAGGGCGCTTCAACTGCAGTTTCCTCGGAGGTCCCAGAATACTACTACTGCGACAAATCGTACCGATCAACTGCAGGCCGCGTTGGTCTTGTTTCCGCCGAGAGGCAAGCCTCGATAGAAGCGCGCCAGTGCTGCGATATTGCGATCATTGACGCTCCCTTTATCACTGCCGGCAAAACAGGCCATTGGTTTGGTCAGGTAGTCCTTGACCGGAGGCAGAAGGGAGTTCGCCCTCGGCGTGGCGAACCCATACAGATCAAGATCGTGATTGGCCGGGTCAGAGAGAAACTTCTCCGTATCGTGGCCGAGCCAGCCCACGACATTCTGGATCATTCGCGTCTTCGGGCCAACCATCTGCTCTCCCATGCGGTAGAGCTTCGGATCCGGAGATTCATTCATGGCCCAGTCGACCTCTTTCAACATTCTGGAACCGGTGACGGTAGGATTCGAAAGGTCGTTGCAGGAGAGCCAAATGATGCACCGAGGGTCGACACGATCCCGGGCTTCCTTGATTCGATCCCAGCAACGGTCGATGGCTTTGCGCTCATACACCAGCGTTGATTCGGCGTCGAGCTGCCCGCTCGCGGGAAAGGATTTTCCCGTCAACTGATCGAAGAGCTTTTTCTCCGCGGGCAGCCAGCCCGAGGCGCGAAGCCTGGACTGCGGGTTCCACACCCAGTCGATCATGTAGCCATCCATTCCCGTCTTCTGGATGGCATCTGCCATCGAGTGGCTCAGGTAATCCAGGTACGCGTCGGTAAAGGGGATGTGATAGGTGGAAGGCGTGCCATAGCTGAGATCGGGATGGTCCGCGCCCCACTTCGAGTTTGCACCGACACAGAAGTATCCCATAACCAGCATGCCTTGCTTGTGGCCAAGGCGCACCATCTCGGGGAGAAAGTCGTACTTCAAGCCGGGTTCGGGCGGAACAAAGCCGTTCCGATACCAAGCGTACCCATTGCAGGAGACGGCGAACGTCTGTATGACATTCGCCCCGAGGTCGTGATACCAGCGGATGTGTTCCTCTGGGTCCGCCTGGGCGTAGTAGCCGGGAGGCGCGAATTCGGATTGTTTGGTAGCCGAATTGAAGAACCAGTTGAAATCGAGATCGAACGCCTTGATTCGCGCAGGGACAGCCGGCGCGTCCGCCGCGTAAGCCGAAAAGGCCCGCAGGTTCGAAATAAAAGGAATACTGGCCGCAGTCGCCAGCCCTTTCAGGAATCTCCGTCGCCGCATCATTGCCCATTCTCCTTGACGATTGCCGGAAACCGCTCCGGTCAGAATTTTCCAAACTTCAGGTATGGCGGGCGGCCCGGGTCTGAGCCTGCCAGGAAGATTGGGTGCCCCATTTCCGGGTTTTCGGACCTGGGAGAGCGCGGACCTCAGCCAGCCTTTTCCCGGTAGCGCAAATGCTCCGGCAACCGGTTTCCACGCCGTGCGGCCGTCCATTGCGACTCGATCTCGAAAGCGATCTCCGCGCCTTCTGCGTAGTGCCGAAAGCTCGACCACCGCCAGTCTTCCGGTTTCGCGACCCGGCCGCGCACAACCGGATTGCGGTGGATGTACCGGAGTTTCTCGATACGCTTCTCCTCGCTGCGCCGGTTGAAATCGTAGTACCGTGCCTGCCAGAAAGGACGGTCGCGGCTCTGAACCGAAACCGACAGCTTAAGCGCCTGAATTGCATTAGCTTAAGCGCCTGAATTGCATTCGAGAGGAGCGCCTGACCCGGCTC
>JAJZNH010000914.1 GCA_021811745.1 Acidobacteriota bacterium | reverse complement strand
ACCCCTGCCCGGAGTTCTTGCCGGCAAAGCGAAGGTCAAGTTGCCCGGTAAGCCATGGGGATCGGTGTGGCTTCGCGAGAAGAGCGCGTAGAAGGCTGCTACAAACCAGAGTCGCCGCATTCCTGACCCGCGATCGATAAGCCGCCACAACTCGGCGCGAACCGCAGTGGCCTCGACACCTCCCTAGCGGCGCACGGCAGCCCAGGGTTGGCCGGACTCCGGTGCTATTCTGTTTCCGCTTACCAACGCCGACAAAGGAGACTTCAGCGCCATGACGCTCTCAAAAATCCGCCTTCTTCCGGCAATCCTCTTTCTGGCCATGGCTGGGTCCGTCCTGCTCGTCGCCCAGGATACGCGCACTGTCGTTCATCATCCCGCCACTCCCGCCGACGCCAAGCCCAACTCGAGCGCCGTTCCCGATGGCTACGCCATCACCGGCCACTTCGACCGTATCGTCATTCTGCGCCTGAAATACAAGACCGATCTGCTTGCCGGCCTGGACCAGATGGTCAAAAAGGAGAACATCCGCGACGGCGTTATTCTTGCCGGCATCGGTTCGGTCCGTGGCTATCACCTCCATCAGGTTGGCAACCGCACCTTCCCGGTCACCGATGTCTTTGAAAAGGATCCCACCCAGCCCGCCGACCTGGTCGGCATGAACGGCTACATCACCAACGGACACGTTCACGCTCACGTGACCCTGGCCTTGCCGGACCGTGCCATCGCCGGCCATCTCGAGACCGGCACGCAGGTCTTTACCTTCGCAATTGTGACCGTCGGAGTGATGAACGAAACAGGAGCGGCGAACCAGGCCGGCTTCACCCGTCTCGACGACAAGAATTACCGCTGAGCCATTTCGCCTCCCGCTGTCTGTTCTTCCCACGCGCCAAGGCGGCAATTCCCTTCAGAGAATTGCCGCTTTGGCGCCTGCAAAATGTGCATCGCGAATTTTGCGCGTTACGCTTGGTCCAGCCGCCAGTCCGCGAAGCGGGCAAAAGACGATGCTGCGATGGCGCAAGCCTGGAGGAAAGATGGCGAAACCGGCGAGCGAAACCCCCGCAGGGGCCGGAAGCCTAGACTCCGCACAAGCCAATTGAAGTTGAATCCAGTCCGATGCCTCTGGCGCACTATTCTGGCGCTCGACCGGATCGGCCAGCGCCTCAATAAAAGAGATACTTCCGCCAGCGGTCGTCGGCGCGGCCCAACATGCGCATGATCTGCCGGCTAGTGTGCAGCGAGAAGGGCCGCGGCTCGCGTAGCAGGATCATGTCGTCGATCTCGTTCAGGAGCCGGTTGCCCTTCTTGCGGTTGCAGTCGTGGCAGCAAGCCACCAGGTTTTCCCACGTGGAGTTACCGCCCCGCGAGCGCGGCACCACATGATCCAGCGTCAGCTCGCTGGGCGGATAGGCTTCGCCGCAGTACTGGCAGGTGTTGCGGTCGCGCAGCAGGATGTTCTTCCTTGACAGCGCCCGCGTCTGGTGGGGAATCCGCCGGTACTCCAGCAGCCGGATCACCGAGGGCATGGCGACCAGCGTCCGCTGCGCGTGCAGCGCCAGCCCGTGTTCCTCCTCGGTGCGCGCAATGCCCTTCAACACCAGCACCAGCGCCCGCCGCGCTCCACATATATTGATAGGCTCATAGGACGCGTTGAGCACTAGCACCGGCATCTGCAAAATGTGAGTGGCCTGCAAGGCCTGCTGGCCGGCCGTGTGTTCCGCGCTCATCGCCACGGCTTTGGCCATCGCCTTTTGCTTGCGCACGTGAATCATGGCTTTTCCCAGCGACATCTCTGTCCCCCCGTCAAGAAGACGATCTCTCCGGCGATGGCAACAAACCCGCCCGCGTCGCGCTTTCCGGCGGCAACTTCGGCGGCGCCGTTTCGCCGGTGGCGGCCAGCCCATCTTCTTCCGCCGCGCCCAAGCTGGCGCTTCTCGCCTCTCGCGCCCTGGCCAGCGTCGCCACCCATACGGCTTCGGCGCCGGCCTCGATCAGGGTCCGCGCCGCTTCCCGCGCTGTCGCCCCAGTCGTCAGAATGTCGTCCACCAGCAGAATGTTCCGTCCCGCAACCAGCCTTGGATCGGAGACCGAAAAGGCGCCGCGTACGTTCAGCCGCCGCTGGTGCGGGCTCAGCCCGGCCTGGCTCTCCGTGGCGCGCAACCGCATCAGCGCGCTTGGCGCCAGCGTCAGCCGCCACTCTGGATGGCTCCTTCTTAAATTGCCGATGGCCTCGGCTGCCAGCGACTGTGCCTGGTTGAATTCCCGCTGCGCATACTTGCTCCGGTGCAACGGCACCGGAACCACCAGGATTTCGCCCGGCGCCTCGCCAGCCAGTTGTCTGATCGCCTCGGCCAGCAGCCGCCCCAGCCCCCGCGCCATTCCCTGGATCCGGCCGTATTTCAGCGTGTGAATGGCCTCCTTCATCCGCCCTTCGTACACCCCATAGGCGACCGCCCGCGCAAACGGCGGCGGCATCATCCGGCATGCCCGGCACAACCCCAGATCCGGAACTCCCGCGCGCCCGGTCAGCGCATCCCCGCAGCAGGCACAAGCACGCCCGCTCTGGCGCGGAAACTCCGTCCAGCAGACATCGCAAATTGGTACATGGGATAAGTGCGGCAGAGGAGAGCCGCATAGAACGCAGCAGGCGGGCAGAAGGGCACAGCTCAATGCATCCACAGGACTTCGCAGGACATGAGCCACTGCTCGCCAACGCGAAGTCTCCGATGGCGGAAGGTCAACCGGCGCTAATCCCGCATCTCTGCTGAAGACGCACCTCACACGGCGCAGCCTTTAGCCCAAAAACTGCGCTGTTCTGCCCCCTCAGTATAATCGCATTTCGCCCCGCAGTCCCAGCGAACCCCAGACCGCCGGTGGAACCCTGTGCGCAAAAAGCGCGAAGCTACTTGCCCTTCTCACCGACATGCGCTTGCCGCCGTCAGCCCTCGCGCCCCGGCCGCAGTCCTAAACCACTCCCGCTGTATACTCCTCCGCGGGCGGAGTACCCCCGGTCTTGGCTCCGCACTCGGCCAGCACTACCGGCGACAGCGTGATCACCGGGCACATCGCGTGCGCCAGCGTCTTGTACACCACCCCGTGGCGCGCAATCGCCGCGAACGCCGAGGCCCCTTGCGCTCCGAGCACGATCAGGTCTGCCTGCTGCGCCCGGCTTTGGTAAAGCAGCTCCTCGGTCGGGTCGCCCGGCACCACAATCGTCTGGATGGCGATCTTCTCTCGCATCGGAGCCGGAACCAGTTCGAAGACCTCCGTCTCCAGTTGCTCCAGCGTGCGCCCGGCCAGAATCTCCGCGCGCTCCTGCGGCCGGATCACGTGCTCCAGGATCAGCCGTGCCCCGTGTTGTGCGGCCAACTGCGCGGCAAAGCTCGCCACCACGGCGCTTGCCTCGTGCAGGCTCACCGCGCACAGAATCGTGCGCGTCGCGTAGGCCCGGTAGGCGCCGCTCACCACCTCTGGCCCGATCACGTACACGGGCTCGCGGGCCGTCCGCAGCACCGCCTCGGCCACCGAGCCCACCAGCAGCTTGCCGATCGGCCCCGGCGAATGCGTGCCCATGATGATGCGGTCTACCTCCCGCTCCCGCGTGTAGGCCAGGATCTGGTCGCCGGGCAGGCCCGCCCGCACCACCAACTCGCAGCTCAGCCCCGCCTGCTGCACGCGCGCTGCCAGAGGATCCAGTTGGTGACGCTCGGCCCGTGCCGCCGCCGCATAGTCGTAATAGCGAATCCCCGACGTCTCCGACGCGGCCACCACCAGCGTGTCGTAGGCATGGAGCAGAATCAGCGTCGCCCCGAACTCCCTGGCTTGGGCCAGCGCAAACTCGAATGCCTTTTCATTGGGCGGAATCTCTGAAGCAAACAGGATCGTGGAGGGCTTGCTCCAACCCGGTTTGATCGTGGTTGTCATAGGCACCTCCTTATGATGCGCCTGTACTATTCCAAACAGGCCCTCGCCGTGCAGTGCCCGGGAACACGTCCCTCGGTGCGTATACTCACTCCCGCCTGGCTACATCTCCGGCCCCTGCATCCCGGCGTACCTCGCACCTCCACCCTCAGCATAGACGCAGTTCGGCCGGAAAGATTCGCTATCTGTTGACAAAATTTCTTCTTCGCTTCCCGGCTTTGGGCCGCCGGGGTTCGGACCGGTCCTTGCGGCGTGGACAAGTGATCTCAATCACAGCGTCGCCGACTCAATCCTGTTCTTCTTAGGTTGAATCGTGGCTCTCGGGCGCGGTGGTTCTTCTCCGGGGGCGCTGCCGGATGGCTCCGCAGACGCCTTGGCCTTTTTATCGATCGGAACCCGCCCGATCCCCGGCTTGAGAACCCGTTTCCCCAACCGGTCGCCGCGATTCCTCAAGGAGGTCTTATGCAGCCTATGGTCAACATTCCCGCCCGCGGCGGGATCGACTACGACGAATCGCCCTTCCTCGCCATCTGGGAGGTTACACAGTCCTGCGACCTGGCCTGCAAGCACTGCCGCGCCGCCGCTCAGCCCCTCCCCCATCCTGACGAGCTCACGCACCAGGAGGGCCTGGCCCTCATCGACCAGATTGCCGATCTGCATATCCCCATCTTTGTCTTCACGGGCGGCGATCCCCTCAAGCGTGCCGATGTCTTCGACCTGATCCGCTACGCCGCCGGTAAGGGTGTTCACGTTGCGCTCACTCCCAGCGCCACGCCCTTGCTCACCCGCGAGGCCATCTTCAAGATGAAGGCGGCGGGCCTGGTCCGTCTCGGCATCTCTCTGGACGGCTCTACCCCTGAGATTCACGACACCTTCCGCGGTGTCCCCGGCACTTGGGCGCGCACCGTCCAGGCCATCGAATGGGCCAACGAGGCCGGCATTCCCATCCAGGTCCACTCCACCATCAGCCGCCACAACGCCCAGGACCTCGACAATCTGTGCACTCTCTTCGAGCGACTCGCCATCGTCATGTGGAACGTCTTTTTCCTGGTTCCGGTGGGCCGCGGCCAGCAGGCCGACCTGCTCTCCGGCGAGGAGTTCGAGCAGGTCTTCGCCAAAATCTACGAACTCTCCCGCCGCGCCAACTTCCAGATCAAAACCACTGAGGCCATGCACTACCGCCGCTATCTCCTCCAGCACAATTTAGAGGAGCGCAAATTCGCCCACGGTCATGGTCACCCCGGGGTCCCCACGGACAGGTCTTCGTCCGTGGCGTATGAGCCTGGCGCACCCACCGCCGCCCCCGAGGCTCGCAACCGCGCCTGGGCCACCCGCCGCGTCAACGACGGCAAGGGCTTTCTCTTCATCTCCCACACCGGCAACGTCTACCCTAGCGGGTTTCTGCCCATCCACGCCGGCAATATCCGCGAGACCCCGCTCGCCGAGATCTACCGCAACGCCCCCATCTTCAAGGCCCTCCGCGACACCAGCCGGCTGGAGGGCAAGTGCGGCGCCTGCGAGTTCAAGGAGATTTGCGGCGGCAGCCGCGCCCGCGCCTACGCCCTCACCGGCGACCCGCTGGCCCAAGAGCCCTGCTGTATCTACCAGCCCCGCAACTGGGACCCCGAGCGCGAATCCCAGGCCCAAGCCTTCCGCCAGCCGGGGCACCCCGAGACGCTGGTCGCGCTGTAGCTGCAGCCGCCCAGGGCCGGCCTACGCCACATGCCTGGCATGAGGGCAACGACGGCCGGCCCGTCCCGCTGTCCCTGAAGCTCACAGCGCCGCTACAATGTGCGCGCAACGTCGGCGCCCCGGAACCAGTTTGCCGTCCCATCGAAGCCGGCCAGCGCCCATCGATTCCGGTCCCCCGGCACACAATGACCATGACGGCCTGGGCGTCCTCAAGCCACAGGGCGAGCAAAGCCCGCAGATGATCCCGGTACTCCGATTGGTGTAGGGTGCAACCTCTACGCAGCGTTTGCCGCGGAGGTTACGTCTCTCTGGCGCTTGATGGGCATCGGAGGGCCGCCGCGACGCTGTCCCCCGGCGAATGGTAAGCGAGAGCGCTCTTTGCGCCTCGCTACTCGCCCATCGCCCTCTGCGCCAGCGCCTCTTCGTCCACATCGCCTTGAATGATTTTGTTGTGCAGGCAATAGAGGGCCAGTTCCAAGCGATCGCTCACTCCCAGCTTGTCATAGATCTTGCGTAGATAGTTTTTGATGACCTGCTCGGTGGTGCCTAGTTGGAAGGCAATCTCCTTGTTGCGCTTGCCTTGTGTGATGCAGGCGATGATAGCCATCTCCTTGGGCGAAAGCCGCGGCTGGCTGCGCGGGCTTACCAGATTCGCAGCCTGGGCGCGATAGGCCTCGATCACCCAATTCACCGACTGGTTGTCGATCCAGGTTTCGCCGGCCGCGATGCGCCGCACGCATCGCACCAGCAGATCGGGCGAGATGGAACGCGAGATGATGCCCCTTACGCCTCGCCGGTAGAGTTCCACCGTATGATTCTCGTCGGCCGACGTGGCCTGCACGATCAGCTTTACATCTGGAGCCAGGCGCAGCAGTTCAGGGATCGCGTTGGTCGTGCCGGACAGCAGGCTCCCCTCCAGCAGCACGATGTCGGTGGGATAACGCTCAATGGCCGCGTGCAGATTCTCCAGGGAATCCGCCTGAGCCACGACGCGCAGATCGTCTTCCAGCGCAAAGATCTTGCGGATGCCGACACGGTAAATGGCCTGCGAATCCGCAAGGATTATGCGGATCGTCCCCGGCTTCACCGGTACGTCAGTAACATCGCCATTAGGGGATTCGTCCACCGGGTCCATAGTTTCGCTGGGCGCCAAATGCCGCTTGCGCTCACTGATCGATAAACTGATATTCATCAATTGTAGCAGCGGCTAAGTACTGATTCTGGCTCATTGAGCAGCGTACCACACGTCCCGTGCACCGAACCAGCACATCTTGAGGAGTGCCCAACACCGCGTGCGGGAGGCGCAGCGAAAAGCGGATGCTGGAACCCTTGCGCAGCCCGCAGTCAATAGCAAACAGGACCCCGCAGGCTGAGATGTTCCGGGTAAAACCCGCCACTTCCTCCGGCGTTGAAGTGAGCACGAACGGCAAGGTCAACGGGAAGCGTACCGCGCAGCGCACCTCCCGCTGAGGGCTGACCGCCTCCGCGGCTGCAACAGGAAGGGGAAAGCCTGGTTCCAAGGGGTTCATCGCAATATTCCTATCAAGACTCTATCTTTCGCCACTTTAGCGAACTTTCACTGCCGGACCCACGGCACCAAAGTTTGGTGAGCAGTAACCGCACTCCGGGCAATAGGAACCAACTCCCACGCGCCACGCAAACCGGGGCGTCTCCTGCCTGTACCATGACGAGCCGCCATGCAGCCGTTCATACACCAGCCAGTACATCCCAATAAGGATTCAGCCTTCCGCAGCCCGCGCGCAATGTCCGAAGCGATCCCTCGTCCACTGGAGACCGGAAAGATATCTCCGTGAGTCGTTGGCTGCGGCGGAGAGACTGCTGCCGGATTCAAGAGAATCGGGAGGTCGTCTTCGGAGTCATCGTTGCTGCGCCGGGAGGAGGGGGGGGCTTACGGTGTCATATTGCGGTATAGGCGCCAGAGGCTATTCACGATAACTTGAGATCCCTGCTCAGATGTCGCTCCTCGATTTCCCCTGCCGCGAAAGAACCGGGCCAGATCCTTGCCTTGCTGTCGCTGGCTGGCGGCGTTGAAGGCAAATAGACGACGAATCGCCTCCGAGCAATCACAGAACCAAATCCCTTGACAAGAGAAATCTTGGGTGCAAACCAAAAAGTCGTGAAAATGTTACTTTAGTGGTAGCTTTTCTACACCCTTTGGGTTACTCTGACGGAGCATAGTTTTCCCGTGCAAAATTGCCTCGCTCAAGATCGTAGGCGATTCGATTCCGTTCAGAAGGGGCCTTTTCACTCATGATTTCTCGTTGGGTCAAGCTTTTCACCGTCGTTTCCGTTGGCGTTCTCTTCGCGTTAGGGACCAGCTCCGCCGTTGCCACCACCACCTCCGCATTGCCTGCGGTTACCTTCCATCAAGCCGCCGCAAATTTGCCCATTTGGCCGATGCCGCCGGCGATGAAGACGGCTCGTGCGACCCTGCCCATTTGGCCGATGCCGCCGGCGATGAA
>JAJZNH010000758.1 GCA_021811745.1 Acidobacteriota bacterium | reverse complement strand
GTCGTTGGCGTGGATGCGCGCGGCCGAGGTGTGATCGAGCCGCATAAGCAGACGGTGCAGCCAGGCGCTGCCGCGCTTCTGCGCGCTCAAGCGCAGCCGCTCGCGAAGATCCTCCTGGCGCGGTGGCCCGGCAAAGAGCCCCTCGGTCAGCGCGCGCAGGTAGAGGCCGGTTCCGCCGGTTACGATCGGTAGGCGGCCGCGCCCGATAATTTCCTTGAGTGCCTCCCGTGCCCGGCGGCTGTACTCGCCCGCGGTGAAGGGGTGATCCGGCTCAACCACGTCGATCAGGTGATGCGGCAGCCGCGTCCGCGCTTCGGCGGCAGGCTTGGCTGTGCCCAGGTCCATGCCACGATAGACGGCAACGGAGTCGCAACTGACGATCTCGCCGCCGAAGCGCTCACCCAGCGCGAGCGAAAGCGCGGTCTTGCCGCTGCCCGTGGGACCGAGGAGCAGGACAGCGAGAGGCAGACGGCTTTCGGAAGATAACTCGTCAGGGGCTAAAGTCCGCTCCGGGCTCATGGCCGCCACCAGCCGGGCGGAAAGATCCACCTGGGATTGGTATGGAAGAGCCACCAGATGCAGATGGCTACCGCTATCAGTAGCAGGCCGAAGACCTGGTTGCGGCGGTAGTGGCGCTGCTGCTCACCGCGCCGCGCCTTCTCGGCGACCTCTTCGGAATAGGGCTTGATGCGGGTTTCCACCATGGCTATCTCTGCAATATTCCCGGATGCAGCTTTGCCTGCCTCACCACGCATCAGTATAGGTTGAGCGGCTGCGGAAACCGATTCCTGCCTCCGGGTTTGACTTCCCTGCCCCGCATTGCAGACCATAACCTTTCGGGCCCTGGTAAGGCCGGGGCGGAAGGTAAGGCGCCATGAAAGTTTTGATCCTGGGTTCTGGGGGGCGCGAACATGCGCTGGCCTGGGCGATAAAGCAAAGTACGCGCGTCACGGAGGTGGTTTGCGCGCCAGGCAACGGCGGAATCGCGCAAATTGCGCGCTGCGTACCTGTGGACCTGAAAAGCCTGGAGGCAATGAGCCGCCTGGCCGAGGCCGAGCGGCCTGACCTCACCGTGGTGGGTCCTGAACTGCCGCTCTCACTAGGCATTGTGGATGCCCTCGAGGAGCGGGGGCTGCGCGTCTTTGGGCCCACGCGGGCCGCAGCCATGCTGGAGACCAGCAAAGGTTTTGCCAAACAGTTCCTGCGCCGGCACAATATTCCGACGGCCAACTATGCCGTCTGCTCCAGCGCCGCCGAGTTGCAAAAGGCTGTCGACATCTTTCATCCGCCCATTGTGGTGAAAGCCGATGGGCTGGCCGCAGGCAAGGGTGTAATCATCTGCCCTTCGCGCCATACGGCCATGGAAGCCGCTCGGGATCTCTTCTCGGGCGCTCTGCTGGGACAGGCGGAGCAGCAAGTCGTCATCGAGGAGTGCCTGCAGGGCGACGAAATCAGTTTTCTCTGCTTGAGCGACGGCACCCATGTGGCGCCGCTCGTTCCCGCGCAGGACCATAAGCGGGTGGGTGAAGGTGACACCGGCCCCAACACCGGCGGCATGGGAGTTTACTCCACCGACCGTCTGCTCGATTCGGGCATGACGGAGTGGATTCTGCACCACATCGCCGAACCGACGGTCCACGGCATGGCGGAAGAGGGCACTCCCTTCAAGGGCGTGCTCTATTGCGGCCTGATGATGACCGCGCGCGGCCCGCAGGTGCTCGAGTTCAACGTACGCTTTGGTGATCCGGAGACCCAGGCCATTTTGCTGCGCCTGGAAAGCGACTTAGTGGAGGCACTCGAGGCCGCAATCGACGGGAAACTCTCTGACACGCAACTGCGCTGGATGCCCGGCGCATCGGCCTGCGTGGTGGCCAGCTCCGCCGGCTACCCTGGCAATTACCAAACGGGCTTCCCCATCACCGGCCTTGCCGCCGCCGCTCAGGTGCCGGGAGTGCAGATCTTCCATGCTGGCTCCGCGGAGGCGAACGGGCAGATTGTCACCGCCGGTGGCCGTGTGCTGGGCGTAACCGCCGCCGCTTCCTCGCTGGAAGAGGCTCTGGCCCGCGCCTACCAGGCAATGGCCGAAATCCATTACAACGGCATCTACTTCCGCCGCGACATCGGCCATCGCGCCCTGAAGAAAAAGCAGTAAGCGCACACACTGCAGCTTCCGCCCGGCATGCCCGTACTACGCGCCGCAGAGATGTGCCAAAGTCCGCTTTCACAAGTCTGCGCGATTGGACACACTTCAACCTTTGGCCGCCGCGTGGCGGAATCATCCGCCAACTTCAAGAAACGAGGCTGTGTCTATTTTGACGCTGTGCCAGTAGGTTCCTGCGCCATCGGGGGCTTGGCCTGCTGCTTCTGGAAGCATGCCCGGCACAATACAGGCCTGCCCTGCGTAGGTTTGAAAGGAACCGTGGTTTCCGCGCCGCATTCCGAACAAACGGTCCGCGTCTCAGGGCGGACTCGCTGATCTCCGCTGGCGCGCTTCGCCTTACACTGCTTGCAACGCTTCGGGTCGTTCTTGAACTGTTTATCGTGAAAGAACAACTGCTCGCCAGCTGTGAACACGAAGTCGGCTCCGCAGTCTATGCACTTCAATACTCGATCTGTGAATTCCATGACCGGTTTCCCCGAGGCAGGGTCATACGTCGATAACGGCCATGGCATTTATCAGCTTGCCGGTCCCGTACCCCTGTCTTCGTATGCCTTTCGATAACTAGGGCCCGGACCGCAAAAAAGTGCAGCGGTAACGATCACACATCCACGATTGATCGTGAATGTAGTCTTACGGTACCACGCTACCCCGCGTGGCATTCCAGCAACAACAACAAACAACAAAGAATCGCGACAGGCCACCCCGCACTTTCAGGTCTTTCCGGCTTCTTTCACTGCTCAAAGCAGGCGAAAGAAACCCGGGCGGCTTCTGTCACGATTCGGTCTTGCAGCATACGTTGATCAGTCTTGCTCCTTACGCGCCTTCTTGCGATTCCGCTTGCGCGCCAAGGCTGCCTTCACCCGGCGCTTCTCGCCTGGCTTCAGGTAGTAGGAGTGACGCTTCACTTCCTTGATGATGTCCTCCTGCTGAACCTTCCGCTTGAACCGGCGTAGCGCATTCTCGAGCGGCTCACCTTCTTGAACACGAACTTCAGCCAAAAATCCCACCTCCCAGCCTGCCAATGGGCATCTTAAGGATACCCTAGAAAGCAAGGTGGCGTATACCATTGACATCTTTCAGGCAAAATCAGTAGCAACTCTTCTTCTTTTTTTTGCATCCAAGTTGAATCGCTGATTCAAACTTCCCGTTTTGGCACATCCTTTACACTCGCAGAGGGATGCATTTGCGGCCCCAGGAGGTTCCAAATCTATGATCCGCGCCCATCAGGGAAAACTGCCCAGGATCCCAGACAGTTGTTATGTTGATGTTTCAGCGCAGATTATCGGCGACGTGACGCTGGGCGAGCGCTCCTCGGTCTGGATGAATGCCGTGCTGCGGGGAGACGTCAACTCGATCCGCGTAGGCTCCTGTTCCAACGTGCAGGATTGCGCAGTGCTCCACGGGCAACGCAACCTCTACCCGGCCATTGTGGGCGACTGGGTCACGATCGGCCACAACGCCACAGTGCACGGCTGCCTGGTGGAAGATGCCGTGGTCATCGGCATGGGCGCGCGAGTACTGAACGACTGCCGCATCGGCGAAGGATGTATTATCGCGGCAGGATCCGTGGTTCCCGAACATACCGTCGTGCCGCCCCGGACGCTCTGGGCTGGCGTTCCCGCCAAGCTTCGCCGGGAACTTGGGGACAAGGATCGTGCGCTCATTCTCGAATATGCCCAGAACTACCTGGATTACGTTGACATTTACCTGGCCGAAACCAAGTAACGAAATGGAAAGTAGCCACGATCGCTGAACTTGCCATGCCCAAGAGCCTGCCGTTCTATTCTTCAAAGCCTCGATTCCGTGTCCGCCGCAGGGGTCAGATTGTCTGCGTGCTGATGGTTGCTCTTAGCCTTTCCTGCCGGATGCTGGCGGAACAGGTGGCGCCGGCCCAGCCTGCGAGCGCTTCCCTGCCGAACGCGCCCCAGCCTCAAGCGCAAAGCCACGATGAGGTGACCGTTTTAGGCTCGCCGCGGGATATTCTGCACGATCAGAAAGTGATCTGGACCAGTCCTCTGCGCCTGCGGCCGCACGATCTGAAGTGGCTTGTTCCGTTCGCTCTGGCAACCGGCGCCGCCATCGCCACGGACCACCGCGCCATGTCGCAGGTGGTTTCGCGCGACCCCAGCTTCAACAATGCCAGCGTCAACGCTTCCAACGCAGTGATCGGAGGCTTCATCGCGTTGCCGGTCGCCATCTACGGTTACGGCCATTTTGAGCAGGACAATCACGCCCGCGTGGCGGGCATCCTGGGCGGCGAGGCGATGGTGGATGCCGTGGCCGTGGAGCAGGGCATGAAGCTGGTCTTCTGGCGCGAGCGGCCCGCCGTGGACAGCGCGCGCGGACGGTTCTTCCAGTCGAGCGCGGGAGTGGATTCGTCGTTTCCTTCGTCGCACAGCGTGGTGGCCTGGGCCACGGCCGCTACCGTTGCCGGCGAATATCCCTCCCCCTGGACGCAGCTCGCGGTTTACTCCGCGGCTGCGGGCGTAAGCCTTACGCGCGTGATGGGCCAGCAGCACTTTCCCTCGGATGTGCTGGTCGGCAGCGTCGCCGGCTGGCTGGTGGGGCACTACGTCGCGCATCGCCACCGCAAGCTCCTTGCTGAAACTGAAAGGCACTGAATCCTAAATTGGACACACCGCAATACCTTGCCGGCTCGCAGATGCACTCTTCACCGGAGCGAGAGCGACAAGCGGCAATCGGCGCTTGCGGTTGATGTCGGCAGGGCTTCGCGATTGGGTTCGAGGCCGAGGCCCAGGCCGGGCTGGTCGCCGATGGCTTCCCGCACTGGTTTGGCGAGGAATGGCGCTTTTACGGACGCACCTTGCTCCTGAGCCGCCGCGCGTGTTTGACTGGTGTCCAAAGGCGGAAAGCATCTATGGGATACGTTCTGGCGCTGGATCAGGGAACTACCAGTTCGCGGGCGATTTTGTTTGATGAGGCGGGAACGATTGCCGCCGTAGCGCAGCATGAATTTGAGCAGTTCTTCCCGCAGGCAGGCTGGGTGGAGCACGATCCGATGGAGATTCTCACCAGCCAGCTTTCCTGCGCTGTTGAAGCATTGGGCAAGGCGGGCGCGCGGCCGCGCGACGTGGCCGCGATCGGGATCACCAACCAGCGCGAGACGGCGATTGTATGGGAGCGGGCGACGGGCAAGCCGATTCATCCGGCCATTGTGTGGCAGGACCGGCGCACGGCTCCGCTCTGTGAACATCTGGACAGGAGCGGAGCGGGGAACGATGTCTCGAACCGCACCGGGCTGGTGCTGGACCCGTATTTTTCGGCGACCAAGGTGGCATGGATTCTGGACAATGTGCCGGGAGCGCGGGCGCGGGCTGAGCGCGGCGAGTTGGCCTTTGGGACCGTGGATAGCTGGCTGATCTGGCACCTGACGAGCGGGCGCAGGCATGTGACGGACGTTACGAATGCATCGCGGACGCTGCTCTACAACATTGTTAAGGGAGAATGGGACGCTGAAATGCTGCGCCTGTTCGGCGTGCCGGCGAGCATGCTTCCGGAGGTGGTGTGGTCGAGCGAGCGGGTGGGCGAAGTGACCACGACGCTGGGTTTGGGCGGCATTCCGATTGCCGGGATCGCCGGGGACCAGCAGGCGGCACTCTTCGGGCAGTTATGCTGGCAGGCGGGCGAGGCCAAGAATACTTACGGGACCGGATGTTTTCTGCTGCAGAATATCGGGACAGAGTTTGTGCGCTCCGAGCACCGGCTGATTACGACGATTGCGGCGAGCGCGCAAAAGCGACGCGAGTACGCGCTGGAAGGGAGCATCTTTATCGGTGGGGCGGTGGTGCAGTGGCTGCGCGATAATTTGCGGCTCATCGGCTCGTCGCCAGACGTGGAGGCGCTTGCCGCAAGCGTGCCGAATACGAATGGCGTGGTGTTTGTGCCGGCGTTTGTAGGGCTGGGAGCGCCACATTGGGACGCGCACGCGGCGGGAATGCTGATCGGACTCCGGCGCGACACTGGACCGGGACATATTGCGCGGGCGGCTCTGGAAAGCATCGCCTACCAGGTGGCGGACGTGCTGGAAGCTGTACATAGCGAGACCGGAATGCCGCTTGAAGCGCTGCGCGTGGATGGCGGCGCGGCGGTGAATGATTTACTGATGCAGTTCCAGGCAGACGTGCTGGGTGTTCCGGTGGTACGGCCGCAGGTGACGGAGACGACGGCGCTGGGCGCGGCTTACCTGGCGGGGCTGGCAACAGGGTTCTGGGCAGGACCGGAAGAGTTGCGCGCCCGGCGGCAGGGGGACAAACGGTTTGAGCCGCGAATGGACGTGAACGAACGGACGGAGCGGCGGCAACTCTGGCAACGGGCCGTGGAGCGGGCCAAGGGGTGGACGGCTTGAAGGGTTTTTGGGGCCGCTATCAGTTGTCAGTTGAGTTGATGATGTAGGTTCGTTCATAGGGTTCATCGAAAGGAACGGGGGGCGATTGATGCGCAGGGAAGCGATGTTGCAGCAGTTGCGCGAACGGGCTGCATCCGGGGTTCCGTGGGATATCGCGGTCGTCGGCGGAGGAGCTACCGGAATGGGCGTGGCCGTGGATGCGGCGGCGCGCGGATTCAGCGTGGCGCTGGTAGAGGCCCATGACTTCGGCAAAGGGACCAGCAGCCGCAGCACAAAGCTGGTGCATGGCGGCGTTCGCTATTTGGAGCAGGGGAATATCTCGCTGGTGATGTCGGCGCTGAAGGAGCGGGGTCTGCTGCGGCAGAACGCGCCGCACCTGGTGCACGACCTGGCCTTTGTGGTGCCGAACTACTCGTGGTGGGAAGCGCCTTTCTACGGCATCGGGCTCAAGCTCTATGACCTGCTGGCGGGCAAGTACGGCTTTGGCGCGTCGAAGCTGCTGAACCGGCAGGAGACGCTGGAGCGACTGCCGGGACTGGAGCCGGAAGGGTTGCTGGGCGGCGTGGTGTACTACGACGGGCAGTTCGATGATGCGCGGCTGCTTATCCACCTGGCCATGACGGCGGCCGATCACGGAGCGGCGCTGGTGAACTATTGCCCGGCGACCGGCTTTCTGCGCGATGCGGATGGGTATGGGAACGGCGTGACCGCGCGCGACGAAGAGACCGGAGCGGAGGTGAAGCTTCCGGCAAGGGTGGTGGTGGAGGCGACGGGAGTGTTCACGGATCAGGTTCGGCGCCTGGACGATCCGGACGCAGAGCCGCTGATGGTGACTAGTCAGGGAATTCACCTGGTTTTTGACCGCACATTCCTGAAAGGCGACACGGCGCTGATGGTTCCGCGCACCAGCGACGGGCGTGTGCTCTTCGTCATTCCGTGGCACGGACATGCGGTGGCCGGAACAACCGACACGCCGGTGGAAGGGCCCAGCCTGGAGCCGCGGCCGATGGCCGAGGAGGTCGAATTCATCCTGGAGACGGCGGGGCGCTACCTGACGCGGCCGCCCGGCCGCAAGGATGTGCTGGCGACCTTTGCGGGACTGCGGCCGCTGGTAAAAGGCGAAGGCAAAACCTCGGCGCTGTCGCGGGACCATGTAATTCATGTAGACAAATCGGGTCTGGTGTCAATAACCGGTGGCAAGTGGACCACCTACCGGCACATGGCCGAGGACTGCGTGGACCATGCCATCACGCTGGGCCGGCTGCCGGATGTGCCGTGCGCAACGAAGAATCTGCACATCCATGGATATATGGAGAATGCGGCCGAGCTGGGCAGCCTGGAGGTTTACGGCACGGATGCGGAGGCGATTCGCGGGCTGACCGCCGACCCGGTTCTGGACACACGACTGCATCCGGCGCTGCCCTATACCGCGGCTGAGGCGGTTTGGGCGGTGCGCGAGGAGATGGCGCGGACAGTGGAAGATGTGCTGGCGCGGCGCATGCGGGCGCTCTTCCTGAATGCGAAGGCGGCGATGGTGATGGCCGAGCCGGTGGCAAATCTGCTGGCCACCGAATTGGGGCGCGATGAGCACTG
>JAJZNH010000883.1 GCA_021811745.1 Acidobacteriota bacterium | reverse complement strand
GGGCGAAGGGTCGATCTCCGCCGTTCCCCCCTCACCGATAAAGACGATCTTTCCCCACTTGCGCGTGGCGCGGATCGCGGTTGCGCGCGCGGCATGATGAGCCGAGCAATCCACCGCGCGCTCGACACCTAGGCCGCCAGTCATTTCCTTTACCGCCGCAGCATTGTCCGGGCCGGACGCCAGAACGGCATCGCACAGGCCTAGATCGAGCGCAATCTTCATGCGCTCGGGGACTACATCGATGCCGATGATCTTGTTGGCGCCGAGCTTGCGGCAGAGCGCTCCGGTGGCCAGGCCGACCGGCCCCAGGCCAGTGATGAGCACGGCATGATTGCCGTTGATGCCGATCTTCTCAAGACCTTCATAGACGGTGCCGAATCCGCACGCAACCTGCGCTCCGTCAGCGTAGGATAGCTCGTCGGGAAGCGCGATCAGATCTTTCTCTTCGGCGATCATATATTCGGCCATGCCGCCGTCCCGCTGCCATCCGTAAGCGCGGCGATACTTCTCGCTGGTGCAGGAGATCATGTAGCCGCGCCGGCAGTCGTTGCAGACGCCGCAGCCTGAGATGTGGTAGACGATGACGCGATCGCCTGTCTTGAAGCGGCGGCACCCCTCGCCGGTGGTCACGATCTGGCCGCAGGGCTCATGCCCGGCAATCACTCCCTGGTATCCCTCGGGGCCTTTGCCCAAATGCTCATGGTAGATACAGCGAATGTCAGACCCGCAGATAGTGGAGGCCTTGACGCGCAAGAGGACTTCGCCGTAACCCGGAGCTGGCACAGGCACGGTGCGCATCTCCACAGTGGAATTTCCCGGCAGGTACGCCGCGTTCATCGTCTCTTTCATTTTTCGCTCTCCAATTCAAACGGCGATTCAGCCAGCCTCATTGCAATAGAGCCGCGCCAATCCGCCCCACCACAAAAATCACCGCGGCGGCTCAGAACTCGCGTGGCGTACCCGGTAGCTTACGTTATGGAGGCGTGATCTCGCCATTCAGATCCCACAGGTCTTCCCAGGTCTGTCCCTCTTTCCACAGGAAAACCTGGCCCTTGATCAGCCGGCAGTTGCGGTCGATCCCGGCGATCTGCTGCATCTCGCCGCCTGTAAGCGGATCGGAAACCACGCCTTCAAGGTTGGCCCGGTAATGGTGAGTGGAGAAAGGAATGGGCGTCTGGCCGCGCTGCACCGCCCATTTGATACACACCAGCGCGGGAGGAATGCCATGCCGCCGGGCAATCTCGACGATGACCGGATCTTCCGTTGGCGCGGTGTCTTCCGGCGTGCGGTCCCGCTCCGGCCGGCCCGGCGATCCGATGGGGCAGTAGCCGACCGGCTGAAGGCCGTTTTCAACGACAAACCTGAACAGTTCCGGCTGCTGAAAATGCGGGTGCAGTTCCATCTCATTCACCGCCGGCTTGATGCGGGCATCCCGCAGCAGCAGCTGGAGCTTGGGAATGGTCATATTTGAGGTGCCGATATGGCGCACCAGGCCCATATCCACGAGTTCTTCCATCTTGCGCCAGGTCTTCATATAGTTCTCGTGGATGTACGGCCTGGCATGGGGGCTGCGGGAGGTCACGTCACAACCCGGCGGATGAAAGTTGGGGAATGGCCAATGCACCAGGTAGAGATCCAGGTAGTCGAGGCGAAGATCGGCGAGCGACTGGCGGCAGGAGGCAATCACATCGTCCCCGCCGTGTTTATCATTCCATAGTTTGGAGGTGATCCACAGTTCCTCGCGCCGGATTCCGCTCTGCAGAATGGCCTCGAATGAGAGGCCGATTTCTGCCTCGTTGCGATAGACCGCCGCGCAGTCGAAGTGCCGGTAGCCGATTGCGGCCGCGCCTTTGACGGCCTCGGCGATTTCCCTGGCGCTGACATGGTCAGATCCAAATGTGCCCAGGCCCACGGCCGGCATTCTGGCTCCTGTATACAGTGTTCGCTGCGGAACTGCCGCGGGATTGATGGTGGTGGCTGCGCTCGGGTTCGGCTTGCTCATGCGGGCTCCATGTCTTACAGTTATCGATAACTGCAATTCATGAAGAATACTTGGCTGCCCGAATCGTGTCAATCATGATGAGGCTAATCCGGCACAACGCCTCCCACGGCCAGCTTAGAGTCGCCGATAGTACTTGTTGGAACCGGGCGGGGCGCGCCATACTCATCACTGGCAAAGCAATCGGTGCGAAAGCAATGATCAATCAGCAGGGCAGGAAGCAGAGGCGCTCGAAGGCGCACAGCAGTGGGCCCGCGCGCTTAAAGGACATCGCGCAGGACCTGGGCCTTTCCACCGTCACCATCTCCAAGGTGCTGCGCGGCCATCCCGACATCGGTGAAGAGACCCGCGCGCGGGTACTGAAGCGAATGAAGGAGCTGAATTATCAGCCCAATTTCGCGGCCCGGGCCCTCATTACCGGACGAACCTGGACCATTGGCCTGGTCGTTCCCGACCTGCTCCACCCATTCTTCGCGCTGGTGGCCAAAGCAATCTCAGCGGATATCCGCGGACAGGGATACAGCCTCATCATCACTTCATCGGAGGACGATCCGGAGCTGGAGCGGGAAGAGATCGGGCAACTGCTGGCGCGGCGCGTTGACGCCATGGTGATCGCATCGGCACAGCACGATACCGATAGCTTTCGCCGCATCGAAGAACAACAAATTCCCTATATTTTGATCGATCGGCGCATTGAGAATCTTCAGGCAAATTTTATTGGAGTGGATGATGAGGCGGTCGGCCTGCTGGCCACCCGTCATCTGATCGAACAGGGCTGCCAAAGAATCGCCCATATTCGCGGTGCCGGCACCAGTACTGCGGCTGGCCGCATGAAGGGATACAAGCGCGCTCTGGCGACCCACCGTCAACCGCAGCCGCCTGGATACGTTGTCCCCGTTGGCATCTCCGGGGATGATCGTGGGTCATCAGGCGGTTATGCAGCGATGGAAAAACTGCTGAGTTTGAAACAGCGGCCGGACGGCGTCTTCTGCTTCAACGATCCGGTCGCAATGGGCGCGATGCACGCGATTCTCGATGCAGGTTTGCGCATCCCTGAAGACATTGCGGTGGTGGGATGCGGCAATTTAATTTACTCAGACTTTCTGCGCGTCCCGCTCACCTCAGTGGATCAGGACAGCGCCGCCATCGGCAAAAGCGCGGCAGACCTGGCGCTTTCACTGGTGGGCAAAAAAGAACCGCCGCGCACGAAGACAGAACTGATGAGCCCTAAACTGGTCGTTCGCGCATCGTCCTTGCGCAAGTAGGCCGCAGCCGGCAGCATCTCGATGAATGCGACTTCAGCGAGCGGACTTCCGCCATCCAGCGCAACAGAGACGCATAGAATTGACCGGCGAGTAAGGCTTTCACGGCAGGATTCTTCGCACCGGCTACGATGCACGGACCAGCAAACAGGTGATGTTGTCGTGCCCCCCCGCCTTATTGGCGGCATTGACCAGCCGGCCGCAGAGATCATTGAGCGGAAGATCGAGGGAAAGCAGCGATTCGATCAGGGGATCGGAGAGCTCGCGGGTCAGACCGTCGGTGCAAAGCAGGAAGAGGTCGCCGGCTTCGGCTTCCAACTCGAAGATGTCGGGCGTAACGCGGCTCTGCGTGCCAAGCGCGCGCGTAATGACGTTGCGGAATGGCGAGCGAAGAGCCTCAGAGACGCTCATGCGGCCCTGGCGGACCTGCTCCTCGACGAGCGAATGATCGAGAGTCACCTGCTGCAATTCGCGGCCGCGCAGCCGATAGCAGCGGCTGTCGCCGACGTTGATTACGTAAATGCTGCGTTCCTCCGTGAGCAGGGCCACCAGCGTCGTGCCCATGCCCTTGAGCCGGCTGTTGCGGCGCGAGCGGGAAAAGATGGCTTCATTGGCGGCGCGGACGGCGTGTTCGCTGGCGATGGGCAAAGACACTTCCAGGTCACGGTCATTCATCATGCGCAGCATCTCGTCCACTGCCAGCGAACTGGCAATCTCACCCGCGGCAGCGCCGCCCATGCCGTCACAGACAACATACACTCCGCTCTCGACGGAGTAGCCGAATGCATCTTCGTTGGAAGAGCGCTTGCGACCGCGGTCGGTAAGCGCCGCAGCCATATAGTTGACGAGTGCCGTGGCCAAGAGACCCCTCTGCTTTTTGAGTGTACACGGCTGTGCAAGCCGGAGCCCGGAAAGATTCCGCCGGCTCAGTGCGACAAAGTCTGTCCGGCGGCAGGGGGCAACGGCGGCGGCGGTGGCAACTCGAAAATCTGGATGGCTCCGGCACAGAGCACCGCGACGCGCCGCCCGGAAGGAGAGATGGCGACGTTACCGCCATCATCGAGCGCTGGAATGGCGCGCCCCTCAAACGCCACACTGCCGTCCGCCACATTGAAGATTCTCACCAGCTGCCCCTTCACGTCCTCGTCTGTAAAAGGCTGATAGGCGTTAACCGCGTGATCCACAATCAGAGTCTCCCGAACCAGGCGCAGGCCGTTCTGTGAGGGCACGATCACTGGCCAGATCGCCTCAGGCGCGATGCTATGCACCCATAGGCGGCGGCCGCTCGTATCCAGAGCCACCAGCTTACGCCCTCCATCGGTGTTGCACGCGCTGGCCAGAATCACCTGCGGCGCAACAAAATCAACGGCGGGCATGCAGGCCGACTCTACATTTCCCAGGTTCCTGCTGCCGCCGGTAAAGAAGTTCATCTTCAGGATCCACTCCTCGCCGCGTCCACGCAGGTTTTCCACGTAACCCTCGGCATTGATCGGCAGGTGGATGAGAGAGTGGACACGGCTCACAAGCATGACTTTGCCAGTGTCGCGGTGCAGAATGCGCACCACCATATCCGGCACTCTATGATTGACACCATCTGCCGGCGCATCCGCAGAAGCTGACGTCGGGCTCGAATCCTGGCCCTGCCCCTGCGCCGTCGCCACCGGCTCGCGGGAGTCGGTCACCATGTACTGCTCGGTAGGATCGATCTCGATCCATAGCAGTGGCCCCGGAAATTGCAGAAAGGGCTTGACATTCAATGAGGAGTCGCCCAGTCCCAGATTGTTCTTGTCGCGCAACAGAAAATGCCCGTCCTTCAGCATCCACAGGTAACGCGACCGGTCGTGCAGGGTCCACAACGCCTCGGATTCGACCGCGCCCGAGGGCAGCGCCAGCACCATTGCGCGAATCTGGCGCGCGAAGGTGTAGCCGCCTTTGGCATCGCGGTGCAGGAGAGCAGGCTCACGAAAGCTGAACAGAAGATGATCTTCGTCGATGAAGTCGAGCGAGACAAGCCGGTTGCGCTCGCCCAGGTACATGGGGCCGGGCGGGGCAAAACCCAGCGGATCTACAGGGACCGAGAAGGCTATGGGCACAGATGGCCTGTCGGGCAAATGGCCGGAGAGCGGAATATCGCGGGGCATCCGCGGCCGGTCCGGCTCTGGCGCATTACTCGAGCCGCGCCGCGCCCAGAGACCACATGTCAGCAGAAGTGGCAGGCCGATCGCGGCCAGCCATAAGCTCCCGCGCACCCCATGACTCGCCTGCCGCATCCGCATTGCCATCGTAAAGTATTGTCGCCGATCCGGCGGGGGGTCTGCGCGTCTTGACACAAAGTCTGATTGGTCCTTTAATCATCCCGGCGTTCACGTTTTCCCAGGCACGGAGGTGAAACGTATGAACCACGGGGAAGGACGATTCTGGTTCTGGCTGCCGAGAGCGGCATCCATCGTCTTTGCAGCTTTTTTGAGCCTGTTTGCCCTGGATATCTTCCAGGTGGCGCATGGCTTCTGGCAAACAGCGCTGGCCCTCTCAATCCACCTGATCCCATCCGCCGTGATTTTGGCTGTGCTGGTCGTGGCCTGGCGATGGGAATGGGTCGGAGCCATCTTCTTCGCAGCGCTGGCGGCGTTTTATGTGGCGATGGTTTTGCCCGCGCATCCCAGTTGGGCATTGGGGATTTCGGGCCCTCTGGTGGCGATCGCAGGCATGTTTTTGCTGAGTTGGATCAAGAGACGGGAGGCGCGACAGGCGCGCTGACGGGGCTTCTATATCAACGCGTGACACAGTATGGATGCCGTCTGTGCGACAGTAGAGAAGGGATGGCAGAGCAAGCAACGACCGGCCGAAGCCTCAGGCGGCAGGCCCTGGCGGAAGCGATCGCGGAGCCTCAATCCGAGGCGCCAGCAATTGCCGCGGAAAAAGCCGAACGGCGGACCAGGCTTCTCGGATACGGTTCCTGCGCTCTGGCCGGAACCCTTTGGGGTACAGGCTTTTACTTCGGCAGGCTGGCGTTGAACGAGATGGACGTGGAGTACATGGTGCTCTACCGCTTCCTCTTCGCGACGCTGGGCATGCTGCCTGTCGCGCTCCGTCATCGCATTCGCCTGACCTGGGCGGAGTTGCGAACGCTCCTGTTAGCCGCTGCCTTCGGTATTCCCATCCAGTTCCTGATGCAATTCCACGGCCTGGTGCGAACCACGGTCAGTCACGCATCGCTCATGGTCGGCGCCATGCCGGTAATGCTGGGCGTAGCGGCGGTCATCTTTGCCGGCGAGCGGCTGGACTGGTTTGGGTGGCTAGCCCTTTGCGGATCGACGGCCGGCGCCGCTCTGGTGGTGCTGGGCGGCCGCTGGAGCACGAGCGGATACGAGCAGCCCTCACTGGTCGGAGACCTGCTGGTGCTCGCCTCGCTCTTTATCGCCCTGGCCTGGATCCTGTTGAGTAAAAAGCTGATGGAGACGCACAGCCCGACCGCCGTCACCGCGTATACCATTCTCTCCGGAACCGCGATGCTTGCCGTCTGGGTGCTGGGGCCCTGGGCGTTGTCGCCGCTCACGCACGCCCGCGTTCAGCCCATGCCCTTTGCGCACGTGAGCGCTACGGCATGGACGGCGCTCGTCATCAGCGGCGTGTTTTGCACAGCTACCACCACCTTCCTTTGGAACTGGGGAATTCACCACGTGCCGGCCTCGCGCGCCGGCGTCTTCCTGAACATCGAGCCGGCTCTGGGCGCCTGGCTGGGCGTCCAGTTGCTCGGCGAGCACCTGGGCCCCTTTGCCGGCGCAGGCGGCGCGCTGATCCTGGGCGCAGCCGTGGCCATGACCCTGCGCAGCCACGAGCCGGAACCAGCCGTCATTCTGGAATAGGAACAGACAGAAGATGGGCCACCAGCCGCAGCATTCGCCCCGTCTGCGGATACAATCAAAACAACCGGGTTGCGCCGGTTGTTGGGCCAGCATAAGTATCTTGTCCGGGAAGGATTTCCGGAGCCCATTTGCGATGGGCGCACTTGGCTCTCGAAAATCCGTTCTCACTGGGGAAGCGCGCCATGACTGCATCCAGCCCGTCTGCCCGCGTGGTTCTGACCACCGCCGCCAATCCCGAAGAAGCTCATCAGCTTAGCCGGACCCTGGTTGAGGAGCGGCTGGCCGCATGCGCCACCCTGATTCCCGCTGCCGAATCCATCTACCGCTGGAAGGGTGAAATCGAATCGTGCAATGAAACCCTGGTTCTGCTCAAGACCAGCCTGGACCAGCTACCCGCCCTGCAAGCCCGTTTGATTGAGTTGCATAGCTATCAGACACCGGAGTTTCTCGTCCTGCAGGTGGAATCCGGCAGCCAATCCTACCTGGACTGGCTGGATGCCAGTCTGCGGCCGGCATGAAACCCACCAGGCGGACATCGGCCAGTCTGATATTCTTGGGGAGGTTGTTGCCATGCGCTGGCTGATGATTGCCCTTCTCGTCTCACTGGGAGCGATGCTGATTGCAGCCGCGGGTGCGGCGCGTCACATCTGGCTCCAGCGTGCCAAGCTCAGGCACAATCCATCCGCGGCCGGGGAGCCGGTCGGGGAGACTGACCCGGAATTGGAGTTGTGAGGGAATCACTGTGAACAAAGCACTTTCCGCACCGTTCACCTCTGCGGCGCGGCCCGCCGCCGCCATTCGATTTCGCACCGCCGGCATTGTGCTTGGCGGCAGCGCCCTGGTTGCCATCTGCGCCCACGTGTCCCTGCCTCTTTACTTCACTCCCGTACCGCTTACCCTGCAACCCTTTGCCGTGCTGTTGCTTGGCCTGCTGCTCAGCCCGCGCCTGGCTGCGGCCACGCTTGGAACTTACTTGCTTGAAGGCGCTCTCGGGTTGCCCGTCTTTGCCGCTGGCGCCCCACT
>JAJZNH010000740.1:5133-8181 GCA_021811745.1 Acidobacteriota bacterium | reverse complement strand
GCGGAACCTGGTCGGCCTTGGCCAGCGACAGGAACGAACGCAGTTGAGCCTGGTCAATGGGGTCGGTTTCGAGGACGCGGCGCAGGCCCGCATTGATGGCAAAGCTGGCCGCCAGCGTGAGCGCCGACGGCTTGGGCAGCCCGGCGCGGGCCAGGAAGTGAAGCAGGCTGGCGTGATCCTGGTAGATCGTGGTAAGCGAGTTCTCGATGTCCCAGAGCGTGGAATTGAGGATGAGGTTCACGATGCGCCGCTGCTCGTCGGTGAACAGCGAGGTCAGCGAATAGTCGACGTGGCCATAGAAGCGGTCGATAAGGCGGATCACCTCAGGAAAGTCGGCGTGCTGCACATGCTCGGCGGCCTCGACGGCAAAGGCGTCAAATTCAGGGGCACTGGACTCCTCATATGCTTTTACAGCGGCGGTAATGTTCTGATCGCCGAAGTGCAGCACGGCAAAGGAGAAGCTCTGCTGGCGGCTGGTGGTGCCGCTGGTGATGTGGGCGCGGCCCAGCGCCAGCCGCCCGCGGCCCGAGGTGTAGATGTCGTAAGAGATGCGGCGGACATGGAAGCAGAACAGATCGGTCTCGGCGGGATACGACGAGAAGCAGGAACTGATGGCGTAGTGAGCCGCCACCTGTTCCAGATCGAGCTTCATGGAGGCTATGCGCTGCCTGTAGAGCTGGGCGCCGTCGCCGGCGCTGGGCACGTTGGAGCGGGCCTCGGCCAGACGATGCAGAAAGGCAGGCTCAAGCCGCTCGGCCTGTGAGCCGAACAGGCGCTGCGCCAGTTGCAGCACGCGCCCTGCGTAAGCGATGATCTGGACCGTTTCGATGCCGGAAATGTCGTCGAAGAAAAAGCCGCAACTGGTGTACATGAGCAGGGCGTTGCGCTGCATCTCCATCAGTTCCATCGCGTACAAGCGCTCCTGTGCGGAGAGGTAGTGGCTCTCATGCGCGCGCAGGAAGCGCTCGATGGACTCCTCGTTGCGATCGAGTATCACCTGAATGTAGGCGTCGCGGGCGGCCCAGACATCTTTGAAGAACCTGGCGCCCTCCTGTGCGGTGAGCGGGACGAGCGCGTCGCGGAGTTCGTCGAGGGCCTGGCGCAAGGGCGTGCGCCAGGCCTGGTTCCAGCCGGGCCTGCCGCCGTTGCAGCCGCAGTCGGAACGCCAGCGCTCCACGCCGTGCGCACAGCTCCATGAGGTTTTCTCCGCGATCTCGCACTCGCATTCCGGCGGGAACTGATCGAGGAAGCTTGCATAGTTCGCCAACTTAACGGTCTTGTCCTCATCGAGCAGCCGCAGCGCATAGGCGAGCGCCATCTCGCCGTATTTGTGATGATGGCCGTAGGACTCGCCGTCGGTAGCTACGTGGACTAATTGCGCATGCGCGCCGTCAACTCCATCCTTGAAGCCGGCCTTGAGCCTCGCGGCAAGACTTTCGCCGGAGTTCAGCAGGCCCTCAAAGGCGATGGCGCGCGAAATGGGGCCGTTGTAAAAGAAGACCGCAATCGAGACGCCGGACTTGAAGCGGACGAGATAAGGATGAGTGGTGTCTACCGTGCTGTCCTTGATATCGGTCCAGGCTGCGCCTTCCTTGAGCGGACGAATGCGCTTGCATTGGTGGGGCGCCAGTACCGTGAACTTGATGCCGTGCTGAGCCAGCAGTTCGAGGGATTCGGAATCCGCCGCGGTTTCAGGCAGCCACATGCCCTCAGGGGATGCGCCGTAGTGGCTTTCGTAGTCGGCGATACCCCAGCGAATTTGGGTGATGCGGTCGCGGGTGCTGGCCAACGGCATGATGATGTGGTTGTAAATCTGCGCCATGGCCGAGCTGTGGCCGTGGAAGCTCTGGCGGCTGCGCTTCTCGCCGTCGAGGACCATGCGGTAGGTGCGCTGCGCGTTCCCTTTGAGCCAACTCATCAGCGTGGGGCCCAGGTTGAAGCTGATGCGCGCGTAGTTGTTGACGATGCGCGTGATCAGGTTGCGCTCATTCACCAGGCGCGCCGCGCCGTTGGTGGCGTAGCACTCGGCGCAGACGCGCTCGTTCCAGTCGTGGTAGGGCGCGGCTGAGTCCTGCGTTTCAACAGTCTCCAGCCAGGGGTTCTCGCGCGGAGGCTGGTAAAAGTGACCATGAATGCAAATGAAGCGTTTGGTGGCTGCCATAACATTTCCTGCTGCGGGCATACTGTTAACGCGCCGATACGGCATAAAGAAGGCCCGCGGCGGCATTCAGACTTCTCCGCAAGAAAAAAACGCGAAAAGGATCGATGGTGCGGAGCCGCAGTGTTCTCATGCCGAATCGGCGAACCGGCCGTCTTGGTTATTGTAGGCTGGCGCGCCCGCGCGGCGGGGCGCTGGGCGATTTGGCCAGATCGCAGGCCCGCCACAGGTACCAGCTGGCCACCGAGCGAAAGGGCGCCCAGCGCCGGCCGCGCTTGAGCATCACCGCGGGGCTGGGCAGGTCGGCAGCTTCAAGAGGCCGCGACCTGGGCACGCGCTGGAAGGTAAGCGCGAAGCCCTTGCGCACGCCGTAATCCGTTACCGGCAGCACGTCGGGCCGGCCCATGCGGAAGATCAGCAGCATCTCCACGGTCCACCTGCCGATGCCGCGCACTGCGGTGAGCCGTTCGACGATTTCGTCATCCGACATCCTGCGAATGGCCGCGTGCGAGGGGACGGTGCCGTCGAGCGTGCGGGCGGCCAGATCGCGCAGCGCTTTGATCTTGTTGCCGGAGACCCCGGCGGCGCGCAGCGGCTCGTCGGGCGTCGAGAGAAGGAGTTGGGGCGTGGGGTCGCCGCCGAAGTAGTCGCGCACGCGGCGATGGATGGTGGCCGCCGCCTTGCCGTGCAACTGCTGGTAAAGAATGGATTCGAGCAGCGATTCGAAGGGCGAGGGCGAGGGATCGAGGCGCAAAGCGAAGGCGCCGGCGCGGTCAATGAGCGCAGCCAGTTTGGCGTCGCTGTTGCACAGGTGCGCCAACGCCTCGGCGGGGTCGAAGGGAAGTTTGCGGCTCCGGCCGTTGTTGATCATGGATGGAGTGTATCGCAGG
>JAJZNH010000740.1:0-5123 GCA_021811745.1 Acidobacteriota bacterium | reverse complement strand
ACGGCTGCATTGAACGGGGTAATGAGAGCAGGACCGGAAGCTTGATGCGTGCCATGGTGGTACACTTCGAGCGATTCCATGCGAGGAGGAGATACAACGTGAAGCGCCGCGATTTTGTGAAGACCATGACCGCCGTGGGAACCGGCTTGCTGTTGCCGACAGCCCGATTTGCCTGGGGAGCGCAGGAGCAGGCGGCGCCGAACCCGGCCGTCAAGCGCGTGCTGGTGATGTACAAGTGCCATTTTGACGCTGGGTTCATCGATACGCAGTACAACGTCGTTCACAAGAGATACTTCCAGAAGTTCTTTCCCGAGGCCATTGCGATTGCGCGTGCAGCGAATGCCGAAGGCAAGCGAAACTACGTGTGGACGACCGGCTCGTGGCTGCTGTACGAGTATCTTGATCAGGCCTCGCCCACGGATCGCAAGGCGATGGAAGCGGCGGTTGAGCGCGGCGACATCGCCTGGCACGCTCTGCCTTTCACCTGGCAGACGGAGATGATTGACCCTTCCATGATCGAGGGCAGCCTGGCGATTTCCGACGCCCTCGACCGGCGGTTTGGCAGGAAGACGACCGGGGCCAAGATGACCGATGTGCCGGGGCATACGCGCGGCATCATTCCACCGTTGGCCAGCCACGGCGTCACTTTTCTTGAGATCGGCGTCAACGGCGGATCGACGTTTGCCGAGTTGCCGCCCATCTTTCATTGGAAGGATCCCTCGGGCGCGAGCCTGACCATGATGTATCACCACGATTACGGCGGCATTGCCGTCGTGCCGGGCTCCGATCTGGCACTGGTGACCGAAGTGCGCGGCGACAACAGCGGCCCGCATAAGCCTGCGGAGATTGCGAAGATTCACGCCGACCTGGCCGCGCGCTTTCCCAATGCCGAGATCGTCGCGAGCAGCCTAACAGAGATGGCCAACGCCGTTGCGCCTTATCGCGACAAGCTGCCCGTTGTCACGCAGGAGATCGGCGACACGTGGATCTACGGTGTGGCCAGCGATCCGCTGAAGGTGGCGCGCTATCGCGAACTGGCGCGGCTGCGCGAAGGCTGGATCGCCAGAGGCGCATTCAAGGTTGGCGATGCGACCGATCTGGCGTTGTTGCGCCATGTGCTGCTGGAGGCCGAGCATACCTGGGGAACGGACACCAAGACATGGCTCGATTTTGAAAACTACAAGCCTGCCGACCTGGCGCGCATGCTGAATACGAAGAAATACGAGGTGGTCGAGTTCAGTTGGATCGAGAAGCGGCAGGATTTGTTCGACGGTATTGGTGCGCTGCCGGAAGCACTGCGTGAAGAAGCTCAGGTTGCGATCGAAAGCCTGACGCCGTCGTGGCCGGTCGTGTCTTCCGCGGCCGTCGCGCATGCGGCGGGCGCGCCGATCGAGAACGTTCATTTCATTCTTGGAATCGACGCGAAGACAGGAGCGATTACGCGGCTGCGTAACAAGGCGACTGGACGCGAATGGGCGAGCGAAAAGAATCCGGTTGCACTGTTCACCTACCAGACGCTTTCGCAGGAGGATTATCAGCGCTTCATCGCCAGCTATCTGATCACAAAGGCGGATTGGGCGCAGAAAGACTTCGGCAAGCCGAACATCGAGCGGTTTGGAGCGAAGAGCCAGGAGTGGCAGCCGGGATCGGCTCATGTGCGTGTGGAGGGGACTGCGGACGGAGTCCGCGTTGTGATCGAGCCGCGCATTGAGGACGATGCGGCGTTTGAATCGGGCCTGGCCTCGTTTCCACGCAAGATCTTTGTCGAGTTGATGCTGCCCAATGCGGAGCCGGTCATCCATCTGAGCGTGTCGTGCTTTGGCAAGCCGGCTACGCGGCTGCCTGAGGCGCTATGGCTTACGTTTAGTCCCATCGCGGCGGACCAGAAGGGATGGACGCTCGACAAGAGCGGCGAGGAGATCTCGCCTTTCGATGTGGTGACCTCAGGAAACCGGCACATGCACGCCGTGGGAAAGGGATTCACCTACGAAGAGGGCGGCAACAGGTTCGCCGTGGAGCCGATCGATGCGCCGGCTGTCGCGCTGGGAGAAAGAAGTCCGCTGCACTTCTCGAATACTCAGCCGGACCTGAGCAAGGGAGTGCACTCGTGCCTCTTCAACAACGCGTGGGGCACGAATTACATCATGTGGTACGGCGAGGCTATGCGCTGCAGATATGTGGTGAGGGCTTGAAGAGGCACCTCGTTGGTTGGAGAGCGAGGTTTCCAACGGTGCTTCATTCTGAATCTGTAAAGCTACAGGCCCTCGACTGCATGCACCTGCAAACCCCGCGCTTGTAACATTGAAGAAGGAGAGCGAAGGGGAACTCCAAACCATGAAGATGCGGCCGGGAACACAAACGGGCTTTCTGCTGTGCGGCAAGGAATGGATCGATGGTGAGGCGCTGGAGGTCCGGTCGCCATGGGATCAGGGGCTGGTGGGGCGCGTGACGATCGCCAGCCGCGCCGATGCGCGCCAGGCCGTAAACCACGCCACAGCCAGCTTGCGGCGCACACGCGCGCTGCCGCGATGGAAGCGCCGCGAGATTCTGGAAGACGTGGCCGCCGCGTTGATCGAGCAGAAGGAGCGCTTTGCGCAGCTCATAGTGGCCGAAGCGGGCAAGCCGGTGCGGCTGGCGCGCGCAGAGGTGGACCGCGCCGTGCTCACCTTCAAGACCGCGGCGGAAGAGGCGGCGCGGCTGGGCGGCGAGAGCCTTCCTCTGGATCTGACCGAGGGCAACGAGGGCCGGTGGGGATTGGTGCAGCGCTTCCCGGTGGGCCCGATTCTGGCAATTACTCCTTTCAATTTTCCATTGAACCTGGCGGCGCACAAGTTGGCGCCGGCGATGGCCTCAGGCTGCCCGGTGATTCTGAAGCCCGCACCACAAACGCCGTTTACCGCACTTGCGTTGGGTGAGGTCATCGTGAAGGCAGGTTGGCCAGAGGAGGCGCTGGCCGTGCTGACGCTGAACAATGCCGACACCGCGTGGCTGGCGGAAAAGGAAGACCGCATCAAGCTGGTGAGCTTTACCGGATCGGCAAAGGTCGGCTGGGAGCTGAAGGCGCACTCCGGCCGCAAGCGCGTGCTGCTCGAGCTGGGTGGCAATGCCGCATTGATCGTCCATAACGACTGGCCGGATCTGGGGGAAGCGGCCCTGCGCACGGCGCATGCCGCTTTCGGTTACGCGGGGCAGTCGTGCATCAGCGTGCAGCGCGTATCCGTGGAGCGCAGCGTTTTCCAGACTTTTCTGTTGAAGGTAGTTGAGATTGCAGCGAAGCTGGGAATGGGTGATCCCGCCGATGAAGCAACTGAAGTCGGTCCGCTCATCCGGCTGAGCGATGCCGAGCGTGTGGAAGCATGGGTCAAGGAAGCCGTGGATGGTGGCGCCAGGCTGGTGGCCGGCGGCGAGAGGAAAGGCTCTTTGATAACTCCGGCCATCCTGACCGGAACTGCGCCTGGCATGAAAGTGCGCGACGAAGAAGTCTTCGGTCCGGTGGTTGCGATCGAGCCTTATGACGACTTTGAAGAGGCTCTGGCCGAGGTGAACCACTCGAAGTATGGCTTGCAGGCCGGACTACTCACACGCGATGCCGGCCGCATCCTCACGGCGTATCGCGAATTGGAGGTGGGTGCGCTGATCGTGGGCGACACTCCGACCTGGCGGCTCGACCCCATGCCATATGGCGGCGTCAAGGATTCCGGTCTGGGCCGCGAAGGCATCCGTTACGCAATGGACGAGATGACCGAACCGCGCATGTTGGTGATGACCGGCATCGGACAATGCTGATCGCAGGGCGGAGTAACAGCCGGGCAGGCATTTACCGCCTGACCTTGGCGCGAAGCGGATAAGTCATTACGCGCCGTTTCTTATGTGCAGGGAATTGCACTTATAGCGGTATTCACGGTGTTCCGCCAGATCCCAATGTCTATCCACCAAACTCACAAGATGGCGGAACTGTCCGAATAACAGTCTTCGGGAAAGGCTGATCGAATGCGCACCGCAGGCGACAAGAACCGCTGCGCGCATTCAAAATACACGACAGGCGTATCACACCTGCTAGACGCCTTGTGCGATACACTGCTTCTCTGTGTTCTTCTTCGCGGCTGCAATCGATGACTAGGTAGCCATACTCATCGCAAGAAAGAAGCGAGCAGAGTGCTTATGCTTCTTTCTTGGCCTTGGACTTCTGAGCAGCCCAGCGCTTGCGTTGCGCGTCGGCAATCCGCTTGCGCGCTTCGGCACTTAATACACGCTTCTTTTTGCCTTGCGCCTTCACTTTGGCAGGAGCCTTTACCACCTTAAGCGCAGTTATCTTGGCGGATACGGTGCTGGCGCTCGCCAGCAATGAGCGCACCTGTGTAAGTCTTGCAATCTCTGCATCGATTTGAGCGAGAATCGAGTCAATAGCCATAAGTCAAGCATAAATCAAGAAACCCATTTATGCACTATATAGGCAAAGACAAGTGCGAAAAAATTCTAAGTATCTAAGTCGTTGACCGTTTGAAGATGTGCCAATTTGCAAATTGGCTACCTGCGTGGGGCCGGTCTGGAGACCGGCGCCGCCTTTCAGGCAGATACTCATTCATGCGGCAGCGAACCTGGAAGGATGCAACATGGGCCTGAGTTCGCTGAAAGATCGCAGTAATCTTTGAGTTTATAACGAACCAATGCGCGAGAGCGGAAGCAGGCAGAGCTTGCTCGAATACATATTGTGTGTGGAAGACACAACGGTGACAGCCTTAGCAGGCTGTCACCATTGATTGATCGAGTTCTTCAGCGCACGTAAACTTTCGTACTGTTGCAAGGAGAGCTTTTGAAAGCATGCTCCAGGAAGGCACATCCATGTGCGCGAGCTGCGCTCTCTGGAGTTATGCCTCGACGGCAACAGACGCGCGCCGCCACGCATAGAGCGGGAAGCGGTTGGCCAATTCAGCTACTTCGCCGCGAATGCGCGCAAGGGCTACATCGTCGTTGCGCACTTCAAGGGCCTTTGCGATCCATGCGGCGATCTGGCGCATCTCTGTCTCTTTCATGCCGCGCGTCGTCAGAGCCGGCGTGCCTACGCGAATGCCGGAAGCTTTGAGCGGAGGATTGGTGTCATAAGGAATCGTGTTCTTGTTCAC
>JAJZNH010000096.1 GCA_021811745.1 Acidobacteriota bacterium | reverse complement strand
GTCGGCTGTATCGGTGTTCGTCATGGATTGCACGACCACCGGGACCTCCCAGCCTACGCGAACATTTCCAATCTTGACCGTGGGTGTCTTTCTGCGCTGAATCTCCGCCATATTGCTAGTTTACCTGTGCAGCGGAGCGCAGGAAACGTTTTTGGGAGCGCCTGTCGAGACCAGTGTTATCTTTGCTAAACATTCGCCGCCGGCAGGGCCATCTCACACTTGCAGACCAGCATTCACGCCAAGAGAGCGAATCCCACCTGTCATCTGAGCGAAGGTCGCCTTGGCGACCAAAGTCGAAAGATGACAGCGCAGTCTTGGGTATTAAGTTTCTGTCACCGGCTTATCAGCAACTTCCTTATTCAGTCACATTTCTTTGGGGGGAGCGATGAGCCTGAAACCTCCGGCTTAACTGGGGAATCGGGGGGATACTTGCAATTCGAATCAGTGGTATGATCTTCACTGCTCGACGGCTCACGGAATTCAGAACGGAGGCCTCGTCCATGCAACGCCTGGCGATGGTCGTTGGATTCCTCATGGGTGTGCTTCTGCTCACATCCGCGCAAGCCCAGCAGTATCCTCCGTGGTGGCTCTGGGCGGAAGCCGGGGATGGATTTCTCAAGCTGTCATCTGATCAAAACCAAAGCCATCGCAGGGAAACCCTTGCTCTCGGTTTCGCCGGTGGCCGCCAATTCCGCGACCGTGCTCGCATCGGAGTCATGGTGGATGGCTGGCTCCTGCAGGTTTTCAATTTCAACGATCCCACAGCCGGTGAAAGCATCAGCGACATCATGGGAATCGTCGACGTGCTGCCGATTCACAGGAAGGGATTGTTCTTGCGCGGAGGCGTTGGGGTTTCCATATACACAAACGATCGGCCAAACGAAACCGGCGGCCACGGTCTTAGCTGGCTCGCTGGCGGCGGCTACGAGCTTCCGCTGAAGGGAAGGCTTGGCCTGGTGCCGATGGTGGATTACGGCTACGGCGGTCTTGGCGACGCTCGTAATGCTGCGGTGTATCAGACGGGCCGCCGGTACTCAGTCATCGAGGTCAAAGCCGCGCTGATCTACCACTTTGGTGATCGCAAGTGACGCTGACTGACGGAACAGCGATCGCCAGGGGCGGCCTGCATTCCTCCGGTTCCATTTTGCGTAGCAGGACGCCAGGGCGTGATGCGTACTCAGCCATAGATGCGGCCCGTTCCGGCCCGGTAAAATCAACTCTATATGGAACGAATCAGGCAAGACTTGGCCGGGGGCGAAGCCGCGCCCGAAACCATCCTCGACGGCAGCCGCTTTCTTCGCGCCTGCCTGCGCCGCCCAGTTGACCGCACCCCGGTGTGGTTCCTGCGCCAGGCCGGCCGCTATATGCAGGAATACCGCGACGTCCGCAAGCACCACACGCTGGTGGAGATATGCAAACAGCCCGAACTGGCCGCTGAAGTGACCATTACCGCTGCGGAAAAGCTGGGCGTGGACGCCGCCATCATCTTCGCCGACCTGCTGCTGCCCCTGGAGCCGATGGGGCTCGACTTCGAGTTTCAGGCGGGCGAGGGGCCGGTGGTGCATCATCCCGTGCGCACGGCTGAGGATGTGCGCGCGCTGCGCACAGATCGCGCTGCTGACCTGGCTTACGTGGCCCGCGCCATTGAGAACGTGGCGGCGCACTTCCGCGAGCGGCTGGGCATTATCGGCTTTTGTGGCGCGCCCTACACGCTGGCCAGCTACATGATCGAGGGCGGTGGATCAAGGAATTTTATTTACACCAAACAGATGATGTATAGCGACCCCGCCGCGTGGCGCGGGCTTTTAGACAAGCTCATCACCGTGCTCACGGAGTACTGCAGTCTGCAGGTCCAGGCCGGCGCCGATGTTATCCAGATCTTCGACAGCTGGGTCGGCTCGCTGGGCCTGTCCGACTACAGGGATTATGCGCTTGAGGCGTCGAAGCGCCTGGTACGCGCCGTGCAGGAGATGGGCGTGCCGGTCATCTACTTTGGCGTGGAGACGGCGGGCTTGCTGGCAGAAATGGCTTCGACCGGCGCCGACGTCATCGGGCTTGACTGGCATCAGCCGCTCGATGAAGGATGGCGAGCCGTAGGCCACGGCTGCGCCGTGCAGGGCAACCTCGATCCCATCACGCTGTTTGCGCCTGTTGAGGTACTGGAACTCCGCGTCAAGGAGATCCTTCGCGCCGCCGGGGGCCGTCCCGGCCACATCTTCAACCTGGGGCATGGCATCGTTCCCGGCACGCCGGTGGAAAACGTGCAGGCAGTCGTGCGCATGGTCCATGAATTTCGTCTGGAAACCGACACGGAGGCCGCGCGTGGCTAAACAGGCCGTCCTGCTGCTGGCTCACGGTACGCCGGAGACCGTCGAGCAGGTCCCCGAGTATCTGCGCAACGTGGTCAGTGGGCGACCGTTGCCACAGTCCGTCATTGAAGAGATTCAGCACCGCTACGCCGCCATCGGCCGCAGCCCGCTCACGGAAATTACGTTGCAGCAGGCCCGCCGAGTCGAACATCAGCTGGCTGCTGGAGGCAGCCCGGTTCCGGTCTATGTGGGCATGAGAAACTGGCGCCCGTACATCCCCGAGGTGGTCCGCCAGATGCGCGCCGACGGCGTTGAAGAAGCCGCCGTCATCTGCATGGCTCCGCAGAACTCGCGCACCAGCGTGGGACTCTATCGCCGCGCCGTGGAGGCCGAGGCGGGTGGCCTGCGCGTCGGCTTTGTCGAAAGCTGGGCGCAGCATCCGCTCCTGGCAGAGGCTTTTGCCGAGCGGTTGCGTCCCGCCCTCGCGCGTCTGAGTGTTGCAACCGGCGCGCCCGTCCCGGTTCTCTTTACCGCCCACAGCGTGCCCTGCCGCACCGTGCAGACGCAGCCCAGCGACGCTGCGGGACCGCGCCTTTGGCCCGGCCAGGGCGCTGATCCCTATGCCGAGGACGCCAAGCGTACCGCCTCGCTGGTTGCCGCGCGCGTGCCGGAAATTCCTCGCTGGTGGTTTGCCTTCCAAAGCCAGGGCGCGAGCGGCGGGCCGTGGATCGGACCCACGGTCGAAGAAACGCTCAGTGCCATTGCCGCTGAGGGGGTCAAGGACCTCGTTCTTCAGCCCATCGGATTCCTGTGCGATCACGTCGAAATCCTCTATGACGTGGATATTCTCTTTCGCCAACATGCAGACAAACTCGGCATCCGGCTTGAGCGGCCCGAATCATTGAACGATTCGGTCACGCTTGCCAAGGCGGTTGCGGAGCTTGCGCTGCGAGAGTTTAACCGCTTCTAGCTTGCGGCTACAGCGTCTCCAGGATAAGCAAACCCTTGTGAAATCCTGCCAGGTCGCCGATTCCCTGCAGCCGGGTCGGGTTGAAGACATCGGTTTCAAGGCACGGTTATCCCGGAAACTGGGTGACTTTATAAGTTACAAGCTCTCATTGATGAGATAACCAGCGACATGGAAATTGGAAAGTTCCGTACTGGTGAAGAAGGACGCTTCTTATGGCCTTTTTCAGAGATGCTGGGATTTTTCCGGCGTTGTGTAAGGCCGCTGGCTCGCTGATAGTCGCGGCGACGAGACATACCGGCTTCAAGTTATATCATTGTTGAAAATGCGATCACGCATATTCTATCTGCGGTAACTCTTCCGTAAGCACTGGCGGGGGCGGGACTTCTACAACTTTTCGGGTTTATTAAACGACCTTGAATCCGTTATGATGACCTCTGGTTTGGATTTTGCGATGTATGGGCCATCAAATACAACGGGAAGACCGTGTTCGCCGGCTGGGGATCAAAAAGAGACAATCATACATTGAATTCCAATCGCGGGGTGAGATTGGGAAGGGGAGAAATGTCGTCTGCCGTTTCGTTGCGTGCTGAACGGGAGCGGTCTGAGCTGCGTTGCCCGAATTGCAGATCTGGCGATATGCGCAGGCTGCCGCGAGAAGGGTTCTTTCAGGAAAGTATCTATCCCCTGTTCGGGTACTTTCCCTGGCGATGCCCCATGTGCAGAAGGCACTTCATGCTGAAAAGGCGAGGATCCTCAAATCGATCTGCATGACGGCCAAAGACGCTGCTTTTTGGCTCCAGCGTTTGTCCATTATTTATCACGGTTTCACGGCGTAACACGATCGGTTCACTGCCGGTTGCCGCGTCTCATCCAACTCCCCGAAAACTCCAATTGCACGCTGTTTCCAGCCCTCTCGTGTATCTTTCCCTCGTGGGGCGTTTGTCATTTCCGCTGGATTTGCCAGTCTTAAATCGTGCGCTCCCATGCCTTTGTGAAGAAGCCAGATCAAGGCTTGAAAATAAAAGATGCAGATCGTCAAGCGAGCCATTCACGGAAGCGTCAGGCCCGGCCACTAATATCTGTCTGGCAATGACGCCGCATCCATCATTCTATGGTTGTAGCAAGTCAGAGCGAAACCAGGCCCAGGCGGCGCAATGCCGCCGCACTCAGGAGAATCATCATGAAGCACTTCGCCCTTGCACTCCTCCTCGCATCTTCCCTGTCTCTGCCGCCCGCCGCGCGGGCACAGCGCGAAACCTTTGCCATCAATCCGAATGCCAGCAAGATCTCATTCTTTCTGAGCGGCAATACACACCACGTCAAGGGAGTTTTTCACGTGCATAGTGGGTCGGTTCAGTTTTCCTCCGCTCCAGGCGCGATCTCCGGAATCATCATTGTCGAGGCGGGTAGCGGCAGAAGCGGCAACAAGAGCCGCGATCACAACATGGACAACAACGTGCTCCAGACGGACCAATTCCCTGACATTACATTCCTGCCCAAAAGCTATCAGGGAACACTGGCGTCCACCGGTGACTCCACGATTCAGGTCTCCGGCATCTTTACCCTGCGCGGCGCGTCACACAACCTGACCCTTCCCATGCACATTCACATCGAGGGCTCGAACCTCACCGCGACCGGAAGTTTCACGATCCCCTACGTCAAGTGGGGCCTCAAAGATCCAAGCATCCTTTTCCTGAAAGTGGCCAAAGTTGTCGACATTGATCTAACCCTTGCCGGCACTCTTTCCTCGCCCCGCTCAGCCAAATAGCACATTTGCCCGCGCCACCCTTGGCGCGGGGCAGAATGAATGCCGTCCCATCTCCGGCGCCCCTGGCAGTTCTGGCAAAGCTGCACGGCATGACCACAGGCCGTTCGATTAACATTGTGAAAATAACCTTTACATTACCAAAATAAAGTGCATACTTTAGTAATGTTTCTCTGCAAATCATTGCAACTTCGTGCAATTCCGTCTGCGAAAGTATGGGGGAGCGAGTTAAAGTTATCTTTATACCCCGGAACTGTTGCATTTGGTCGATTGTGGTCTGGTTCTCTTGGCGTTCTTATTCTCTGAGGTGCTTTTATGATTTGTTCGAAGTGCCAGTCGAGCTCCGTCTCGATCGTCCCCGCGGAGGTTCGGCTTTACCGCACCATTACGCGCACGTTGAGTCATCCACCGATGACGCCTTCTCCTGACATCCACGTCTGCCTTGATTGCGGGTGGTCGGAGTTTTCGATTCCGAGCTCGTGGCTCGCTGCTGGTTGGCTGAGGCCGCCGCGCCCGCAGGCCGTCCCCAATGCAAATCGAATGACGCCGTCGAATATAGCTGCGATCGCGCGATGACGCTGGTTCCGGTCCCGGCCGGAATAGGGATCGACATCTGGCTCTTGGGATCAAACTGGCTCGCGAGAAACCTCTGAGCCAGTTTGCCAGGTTTATTCACCCCAAAAGAAAGGCCCCCAGCCGAAGCTGGAGGCCTTTGTTCTCTCTGCGATGAAGACCCACGAGCATTGATCCGTTCAAAGTGGAACCTTGTCCAAAGGCGCGATAAATCCGATGCCCGGGACATCGAGCTTATGCAGTTGCTTGTCATTGGTGATGAACAGGTCCACACCGAAGTGCGCGGCACATGCGAGTTGGATCGCATCCGCGTTGCGCAGCGTGTGTGTGGCGCGAAGCGACGCATAGCGCCAGGCCACCGCTGCGTCGAAGTTGACAACCTGCGCGGTGGACCGGATGGCGCGATCATATTGCTCAATCAGCGAAGTCTGGCCGAGCCTGGTTGGCTTGACGAGCACCTCCCCAAGCGTCATGGCAGAGGTCACAATGCGGTCTCCGCGATCCAGCATCCGTTTGCGGATTTCGAGCATGCGGCTACGGTTGGGCTCCAGACCCTCGAACATGTAGATGAAGACATTCGTATCAAAAAATACCTTGCTCAAATGTCTTCCCTCCGCAGATTCTCCACATACTCGTCGGCGTGTTCGTCAGCCCAGATGTGCTTGCCCGAGCCAATCAAGCGAATGAGCGGGTCGTCCTCGTAGTTCACAGGCCGGGGGTTTTCAATATGCCGTTCGCACCATCGCGCGTACCAGTCAAGAAATGGCAAATATTCCAATGGAATTTCCTCTTTTTTCGGGCACTGCTTTGCAGGACGCCTCGATTCGCGCCCTGGATCGACTCTATCTCCGGTCAGAAAGAGACGGAGGCCTCCAGATGGTGTTTCATATAGCATCCGATATTTCCCCGTAGACGGAGGAACATTGGCCACCAAGTGCTCCTTTAAGTGCGCGGCGACTGACGTAAGTTTTACTCCCTCCATGAGTCCCATTTCGCGCATCTTTTGGCGGATTTCGTCCTTCGTGAAATCTTCGCGAAGAGGAAACGTTTGATGGAGTGAAGCAACCGCGATCCAGATTCGATCGGCGAGCAAAAATGTTCGGTCCGAAATTCGCATGGAAGTTTACGCCTCGATAGTAATATACCTATAATACCTTGGTATGTAAATCGAGAAGAACGCTTCATCCGAAGCTGGACCACATGTATTGGCTACGTTCAATTCTGCCACCTGCTAAAGTCCAATCCTGCCTGGTGTACAGCGCTTTGCCGCCACCATCTACAATCGAATCCTGCCACTGGCGGATCGAGACGATGGGGTAACTCATCCCCATCGGCGGCGGGCCGGGGAACTTTCCAAGTCGGCTGATGAAGAGTTGCTGGCTATCTACCGGGAGCACGAATGGCGGCTGCTCAGGCGATTCGCCGAGCGAAGTGACTTGCCAGGCTATTTCTCGTACGAAAGTGCCTGGATCACCCCGTCCCGGACGGCCTTCCGGATACCAATGGCTCCTCCGATCATGGATTCCATTGCTGCGATGCCGAGCGCGATCGGCCACCACAAGATAAGAACATCCATGCGCAGAAACTTTGGGTAAACCAGTCCGACACCCAACCGGATCCAAAACGACAGAACAATTCCAGCCACAGCGCCCGGCACGGCGATCACGAGTGTCTCGCAGAGCAGGATCTTGAAGAAGTAGTCTGAGGATGCGCCGAGCACCCTGAGAATACCGTACTCTTGGGTCTTATCAATCACATTGAAGTAGCGTTCAATCGCGAGGAAAAGAAATCCAATGGCGGAAGCAAAGAGCAACAGCATTGTAGTGTATAGAGTAAATCTCACTCTCACGAAGGATGGATCAGCTTGAAGGCCGTGAACGAGTCCCGCGATCGTGAGAATCATAGCGACTTCAAGGCAGATGAGAATGCTTCCTGAAAAGCCTTGTAAAGGAGCATCGCGAATCCAACTCCCGACGAGTCTCGCCGCAGAACGAAGACCGCTCCCCTGATCCGCGAATCTGAATGTCGAGTGATTTGTGCCTGCCATTGAGCCCAGATCCAACCGCCCTACAAGGAGTAAAGGCCCCCAGCCGAAGCTGGAGGCCTTTATCGTGAAGCTACCTGGAATTCGGAATCAGCCGATCAAGGAACCAGTTCATTGATCCCTGATCCCTGTTCCCTGCCTTAGTACATGCCTTCCATGCCGCCGCCGTGGCCGCCGGCCGGGGCCGGAGCCTTGGGCTCGGGAATCTCGCAGACCAGGGCTTCCGTGGTCAGGAGCAGAGCCGCGATAGAGGCAGCGTTCTGCAGCGCCGTGCGGGTAACCTTGGTGGGATCGATGACGCCGGATTTCACCAAGTCCTCAAAGCTGCCGCTCTGAGCGTTGTAGCCGTAATGCGGCTCCTTGGACTCGAGCACCTTCGAGACCACCACGGCACCCTCTTCGCCCGCGTTGGCGATGATCTGGCGCAACGGCTCTTCGAGAGCGCGGCGAACGATCTGCGCGCCGGTCTTCTCGTCGCCCGCGAGCGCGCCGATCAGCGCATCGACCGCCGGAATGGCGCGAACCAGGGCCACGCCGCCGCCG
>JAJZNH010000935.1:324-8228 GCA_021811745.1 Acidobacteriota bacterium | reverse complement strand
GTCTTGCCGGTACCGGTACCGGCCTCGACGATCAGATGGCGGCGCTCAGCCAGGGCGCGCTCCACGGCCTTTGCCATCTCAAGCTGGCCAGGCCGGTACTCGTAAGGCAGCGGCGACCGCGCCAGGATGCCGCCCGGCGAGAAGAACTCATACAGCGTGGGCAGAGCGCGGGTTGTGGCGTCGGGCAAAGACATGGATGCCGGTCATTGTTGCCGGGTTCTCCTTCCATCATAGTGACTTTGGGGGCGCGGAGGGCTGCGCATGTCCATGCATCCCTTCCATTGCGGATGACGGCGCATGCGGGCTGAAGCAATGGCGGCGAACATGAGAAGATAACTCCTGTCGCCGCTATTGGTGACGATTTTCCCCGATCCGGAGAAGCTCATCAACATTACGACTCTCTACGTATTGCTGGTTGTGTCAGTGGCTACGCTGATCCGCTCGACCTTTGGCTTTGGCGAAGCGCTGGTTGCCGTCCCGCTGCTCGCGCTCCTCATTCCGCTGCAGGTGGCAACCCCGCTCGCCGTGCTGCTGTCGATCACAATTGCCGCCGTGGTGGTAGCGCAGGACTGGAGAAAGATCCAGATGCGTACCGCGGCCTGGCTTATACTTTCCACGCTGACCGGCATACCTCTGGGCCTTCTGCTGCTGGCGGGCGGCCATCAGCGGCTGGCAAAAGCCGTGCTGGCCGTGATCATCATGGGCTTTTCGGCATATTTTCTGATCGGCCGCGCGCCCTTCGAACTGCGGTACGACAGCCGCCGTTGGCTGGTGGCCTGCGGATTCTGCGCCGGGGTTCTGGGCGGCGCCTACGGAATGAATGGACCGCCGCTGGTGATTTACGGATCGATACGGCGATGGACGGCGCAGCAATTTCGCGCCACGCTGCAAGCGTACTTTCTGCCCGCCAGCCTGATCGGCATGACCGGCTATTGGATGGCCGGACTCTGGGTTCACGCCGTATCTCACTACTATCTGCTCTCTTTGCCGGTTGTTCTGCCCGCGGTTTTCCTGGGCAGAATCATGAATCACCGCCTGCCAAGAGAAGTTTTTATGAAGTATGTTTACCTCGGTCTGGGTGGAATCGGAGCGTTATTGCTCATTCAGGCAATCAGGGGGCGAGTCTGATGCGGAACTCACTGCGAAAGCGCATGCACGATACCGGTAAGGACCGGATACAGCGCTCGCCCAGGATAGCCTCGCGCTCATACCGGACAGTAAACTGGTGATACAAGGCAACAAACGGCAGACCGGGATGAAGCAGGCCGATGAGTTATCAAGCTTCACCCGCAAGAGCCAGCTTCCTTTGGAGACACCTTTTGCCGACGTATCGAAGATCGGTTGTGCCCACCAGATCCGGCGCTGAAACACTGCCGCTGGTGGCCATTGTGGGCCGCCCCAACGTGGGCAAGTCCACGCTCTTTAACCGGCTCACGCGCAGCCGCCGCGCCATTGTCGGTGATGAGCCGGGCATTACGCGCGACCGCATCTACGGCGAATACGAGTGGGCCGGCCGGCGCTTTCGCCTTGTCGATACGGGCGGTATCGTGCCGGACGACCCGGAGCTGATTCCCGTCGAAATCTTCAACCAGGCGCGTGTGGCGCTCTCGGAATCCGAAGCGGTGGTCCTGGTCATGGATGTGCGCACGGAGCTGGCCAGCCCCGACTACGACCTGGCGCGTATGCTCGCGCGCAGCGGCAAGCCTGTCTTCCTGGCCGTGAACAAAGTGGAAGGCGAAGCCATGGCGCTGGCCGCGGAAAACTTCCGTAGTTTAGGCATTCGCAACGTCTTTCCCATCAGCTCGGAGCACGGCCAGGGGATAGGCGACTTACTGGACGCCATTGCCGAAGCGATCCCTGCACCCGAAGGCCAACCTGTGGAAACCGTTGAAATCAGCCCTCAGGAAGATGCGCAGACCGCGGCCTCGCTCCCGCGCACGCACGGAGAGTTCGAGCAACACGAAACCTCGGTAGCCATCATCGGCCGGCCCAACGTGGGCAAATCCACACTGCTCAACGCGCTAACCGGCACTACGCGCGCCATCGTCTCTCCCATCGCGGGCACCACGCGCGATGCGGTCGACGAAGTGGTCGAGTTTGAAGGCAGCCAACTGCGCTTTGTGGATACGGCGGGCATTCGGCGCAAGGGCAAGACACATCTGATGGCGGAAAAGCTCAGCGTGGTTATGGCGCGCCGCCATCTGGAAGCCGCCGACGTCGCCCTGCTGGTAATCGACGCCACTGAGGGCGTCACCGCCAGCGACGCCACCATCGGCGGCTATGCGCACGAGAGCGGCCGCAGCATCATCATCGTGGTGAACAAGTGGGACGCCGTGACCACGGGCCGCACCGATGGCAAGCCCGCCGCCGACCGCGCCATCTTCGAGCGGCAACTGCGTTCAGCGCTCAAGTATTTGGACTATGCGCCGGTGCTGTTTCTTTCAGCGCTCGAAGGAACCGGCCCCCAGCATAAAGGAATGGCGCGGGTGCTGCGCGAAGTAAAAGCCGTGGCGGCCGAGCGCCGCAAGCGCATCTCCACCGGCCAGATGAATCGCTTCCTCGAACAGATCGACTTTCAGCGCGCGCCGGTACCGATGTCGAAGCGCATTCGGATCTACTACATGACTCAAGCCGCCGTGGCGCCGCCTACATTTGTTCTCTTCGCCGACCGGGATATAAAGCTGCACTTCGCTTTCGAGCGCTTCCTCGAAAACCAGATTCGCGCGGCCTTCGGCTTCAAAGGAACGCCGATCTGGTTCAAGGTGAAAGCGCGCAATGCGGAGAAGAATGAGCCGTAAAGGTTTGAAAAAACGGAGCAGGACCGGAAGACCGACGGCCGCACGCGCGCTCCTGGTAACCTCGCTTGCTTTGCGGCCGTTCAACGCGGAGCAGCCCACACGTGATAGCTGTAAGTGCCCGCGCCAACGCCGGTCAGCACAATGAAGAGCGCGATAAAGAAACCAATGACGTACTTCATCCCATGGCGCCGCTCTTCTATGGTTCCAGGTCTCAATTCAAGACCTGGAATACGCGATCTCTATTTCAAAGGCGCCGCCTCAATGTGAATCCCGCACTCCACCTTATGGCCGCCCCAACGGCCTGAGCGCGGATCGTTGGGGTCGAGCGGCAGCGACGTACATGGCTCGCAACCAATTGAGGTGTAGCCCCGCGCATAGAGCGGCAGCAGCGGAATTCCGAACTGCTCGCACGCATACCAGACGTCGCGCGTCGTCCATGCGGCCAGCGGAGCCAGCTTGAGCACCTGCTTTCCGCCGGGCAGCGTGAAGAGCGCCGACTCCTCCAGCGCCGCGCGGCTCCTGGCTTGCTCGCGCCGCAGCCCGGTCAGCCACACTCGGTATTGCGCCACCGCCTTGAAGAGCGGCTCGACCTTGCGCAGTTTGCAGCACTGGTCGGGCGCGGAGCGATACAAGAGCCCGTGCTCCGCCTCTTGCTCGACAACCGTTCGTCCCGGCAGCAGGTTGACAAGATTCAGCCGCCATTCGCGCGCCATGCGGTCGCGAAAGGCATAGGTTTCCGCAAAGTGATAACCGGTATCGAGAAAGAGAATGGGAATCGCAGGATCCAATTCCAAAGCCAGCTTAGTCAGCAGCATATCTTCCGCCTGAAAGCTGCACGTCACACATACATCGCCGTTGCCGCTGATTTCGCGCGCCAGCGCTGCGCGTACCTCGCCAATCCTGCTCTTTACCTGAGCGGTTAATTCCACTGTATTCATTACAAGCCCGCCTTTTCTGAAGGAATAAAAATGCCGATATTGTGTAGCAGTTGGTGAAGGGCAGCCACCGCGCCAATCGAATCGTTTGCGTCGAGCGTGAGTTGCTGATCTTCCACGTGAACGGAGAGAACATCGCTATCATTCGTGCGCGTGACCAGAGAAAGCAGCCCCGATTGCGTGGCGAAGCCCGTGACGATCGCCAGCAGATCAGGATGAAGCAGAAAGGCTTCATGGCCGGCATCGAAGCGGCTCGACACGACTCCCGCGGTAAAGAGAGACCGCTCGATTGCGTCCAGCAGTTCCGCGGGCCCGGCAAGTTCAACAACTCCGCCGCGGTGCCCCCAGCGCGCCTCTCGTTCGCCGTCGGTCACAGGCCCCCATGCATTCACATCATCGGCTCCGCCTGCGGCCGCTTGGCTGGATGCAGACGTAATCATGCCCGCCGCGACTGTGCTGTTGGTCTCGGCATCGATCAAAATGAATGCGCCCGTGCCGCGATTCTCTCCATAGCGGTCGAGCGCAATCGGCCGCAGCAGGTTGAGCGAAACAACGCCGATGTCGTTCATCTGCAATGTGTCGGCGGATTCATGTGTAAGCGCGCCGACGTTGGTGCGGTGCTCAATCGTGGAGAGAAACGCCGGCGCCGTGTGGCTTGTATGCTTCAGCAGATAACGGCGCCGCCGGTCGAGCGGGCGCTGATCCATCCATACGAGCGCGGCCTTCACGCTCTTCGCCACCGTTGCCGGCGAATTGGCAGAGACAATCAGATCGCCCCGGCTGATATCGAGTTCGCGATCGAGCACGAGCGTGACGGAGAGTGGTGCGAAGGCTTCGTCCAGATCGCCGTCCCATGTGACAATGCGTTTTACTTTCGCGCTGCGGCCGGAGGGCAGCACCGTCACGGTATCGCCCGGGCGTACAACTCCCGACACAGTCCGGCCGGCAAAACCGCGGAAGGTATGATCGGGCCGAAGAACACGCTGCACAGGAAAACGGAATGGCGCCGTGCGCGCATCCTGCGAGGACGGCAAAGACTCCAGCAATTCCAGTAAGGAGGGGCCTTTGTACCATGGCATCGCCTGAGAACGATGCACAATATTGTCGCCGGCAAGCGCGCTTACCGGAATGAATGTGGCAGCAATTGGATTGCCGGTATCGGCCGCGATCTGCTCAAGCACAGAGGTAAACTCGGACTCGATCGCGCGGAATGTGCCTTCGCCGTATCCGATCAGGTCCATCTTGTTTACCGCAACCAGAACGTGGCGCACACGCAGCAGCGATGCAATGTAGGCGTGGCGGCGCGACTGGATCAGGACGCCTTTACTGGCGTCGATGAGCACCACGGCGGCACCGGCCGTAGAAGCGCCGGTGGCCATGTTGCGCGTGTACTGTTCGTGACCGGGCGTATCCGCGATGATGAATTTGCGCCGCGCGGTGGAGAAGTAGCGGTACGCAACATCGATCGTAATACCCTGCTCGCGTTCGGCGCGAAGACCGTCGGTAAGCAGCGCGAAGTCGATCTGACCGGGGGTGGCTGTGCCCTTGCCTTCGATGGAGCGTACCTGGTCTTCGTAGACAGACTGCGTGTCATAGAGAAGGCGGCCGATGAGCGTGGACTTGCCGTCGTCTACGCTGCCGGCCGTTGAAAAGCGCAGCAGGTGCTTGGCGCGCTCGCGCTCAAGAAATTCTTCAATGGAAAAAACAGGAGTCATCACTGCGGACATTTAGAAGTAGCCCTCCCGCTTCTTGATCTCCATCGAGCCTTCCTGGTCGTGGTCAATGACGCGATTGGCGCGCTCCGAAGAGCGAAACGAAATCAGTTCCGCAATGATGGCAGGAATCGTATCCGCGTCCGACCGAATGGCTCCGGTGCATGGGCTGCATCCGAGCGAACGCAGCCGGCATTTTACGAGCTGCGGCTTTTCGCCCGGCCGCGCCACAAATGACTGCTCGACCGGCAGGAGCGCGTCGCCGCGCACGTACACGAGCCGCTCTTTGGCGAAGTAGAGATCGACGACCGGGATCTTTTCCTCATGAATGTACTGCCACACATCCATCTCAGTCCAGTTCGAGAGCGGAAAGACGCGAATGCTCTCGCCAGTATGAATGCACGCGTTGTATAGGTTCCAAAGCTCGGGGCGCTGGTTCTTCGGATCCCACTGTCCCGCGCTGTCTCGGAAGGAATAGATGCGCTCTTTGGCGCGCGATTTTTCCTCATCGCGCCGCGCGCCGCCAAAGGCTGCATCAAAGTTGTAGTGCCGCAAAGCATCAAGCAGCGCCTGCGTCTTGAGCAACGCGCAGCAGCGCTTCGTGTCGAGCGCGACGGGGTTGGTTCCGGCGGCGATGGCGGCTTCGTTACGCCATACGAGCAACTCCGCGCCAATCGAACGAGCCATCTCGTCGCGGAAGCTAAGCATCTCGGCAAACTTGAAGCCGGTGTCGATGTGCAGCAGCGGAAAGGGAATCGGCGCGGGATAGAAGGCCTTCTGCGCCAGGCGCAGCATCACCGACGAGTCCTTGCCGATGGAGTAAAGCATCACCGGGCGCTCGAACTCTGAAGCGACTTCGCGAAGAATGTGGATGCTTTCCGCCTCCAGCATGCGCAAGTGGCTCTGGCGCGAGGAAGCATGGAAATTGGATACGGGCGATTGTGACAGGATTTCAGTTTCAACTACCGGCATATGCAGACCTCTCTGTTTACAGGGATGTTGCTGAAGGCCGGCGCGCACAGAGACAAACCCGGCTGTTCAGCAACGGGTGTGTCTTCTGGATCGATTGTGCTGGGAGATCAGAGACTAGCGGGAACACCCGTCGAAGATGTTCGACAGGCGACAACAAGAGCGGCTTTGAGAAGCACGAACCATGTGTGAACAGATTCTAGCAAAGCATCGCATCGAGAACAATAGCCGTTGCGCCGCAAAAATGCTGTATGAATGCGGCTGATTGCAATCGATTGAAGATCGCTTCGCAGGCGCGCGATTTTTCAGCGCATGGCCGCGGCAGCAACGATCGCATCGAGTGCCGAGCCTTGGCGCGTAGCGTCGGCGGAGTCAAATGGTCCTTGCCATTTGCCTCCAAATTCATGGTTTGGCCCCTGATCGTATGTCCATATGCTGCTCGCATTCGCGTCGGCGAAGGCCTGGTACTGCGCTCGTAGCGGGCTGGTGTTTGGAAGAGCGTCATAGAGCGCCATCAGGTTGCGCATGAAGATTCCTTTGAATTGCGGCACGTCGCCTCCGGAGACAGGCCGCGGCTCTGTCAAAATTCCATTGGTGGAAAGATTCGTCATCGCCGCGCCTGCGATGGCCTCGGCCTGCGGCAGCAAGGTCGCGTCCTGATCGGCGCGGGAAAGCTCCACCAGTCCGCCAAGAATGACGCCCTGGTTATAAGTCCATGTGGTCCTGCCGTTGTTGACGCACGCGTCTGGATTCGCGGAATTAAGACCGTCGTTAATCAGATTCTGCGCGTTGATCATGCCGGAAGCCCTGAACCACTCCCATTCCTTTTCCGCCCAGGTCAGATAGGTTGCCGATGCGCTCCCGGTGGTTCTGTTGGCAAGCTTGGCGGCGATGCTCAGAAATAATTCATTCGGTATGGCGTTTTTATAGGTCTTGGCTGTGCTCCACCACACGCCACCGCCACAGACGGTGTTATCCCAGCCATTCGTCGCGATGTTCGTAAAGATGGTTTCGGCCATGGACAGATAGGATGCATTCCTGGTCAGATCGTAGGCATCAATCCACGCCAGCGCCCACCAGCCCTGGTCGTCAAAGTACTTGTTGATGAAGTTGGGGTGAGCCTTTTGCGCCGCGGTGAATGTGTTCGACAGCACCTTATCATACGAATGGTCGCCGGTGGCGCTTTCGTAATTCACCAGGACGGTGATTGCGTTCGCCGCATTCCACCAGCCCGTCGGCGACGCATATAACCCTGTGCCTTGCGAATACCACCCCTGCAGCGTCTGGACGCCCTGCGCAGCCTTTTGTGAATAACTCTGCTGGCTCGAGCTTACAGTGCCGGAAGTGGACGCAGCACTGACACTGCCGCTGTAGCCACCCACTGCTACGCCAAAACTGGACAGAAAACAGCAGCCCAGAATTAAGACATGTTGGAGTGAGTTCTTCTTAGGCATGATTCCCTTCAAATATCTTCCAGAGCGCGACAAGAT
>JAJZNH010000935.1:0-314 GCA_021811745.1 Acidobacteriota bacterium | reverse complement strand
CCATCAACTCTTTGACCACTTCCGGGTTCTGTGCCGCGACATTGGTGGTTTCCGCCGGATCGGTGAGGAGATCATATAACTCACAATTCCTGCCCTGCGGAAGAGGCGCGCGGCCGGGCTTATCCAGGTCGAGCAGTTTCCATCGCCCGTCGCGGATCGCAGTGCGCTGAAACACATCGGCCTCGATAAGAATATCGCGGCCGTGCTCCGAACGCCCCATCAGAGCGGGCAGCACATTCTGGCTGTCGAACCTCTGGCCCGGCGGCAGAGAAATGCCAACCAGTGCAGCCAGCGAAGCCAGCATATCGGTCTGG
>JAJZNH010000902.1:7544-8310 GCA_021811745.1 Acidobacteriota bacterium | reverse complement strand
GACCACTGTGAAGTGAGGTGTCCGATGTCGCTGCGTTCGCTCATTGCTCGTTTCCGCCTGACGCCTGCGGTCCTGCTGGTGCTCGCCGGCCCGGCATGGCTGCCTCTGGCCACGCAGGCCCCGGCATCCGCCGCGACCGCTCCCAGCGCCGCGCAGCAGGAGGCGATGAAGGAAGCTGCCATCAAAGACCATCAGCGCATGATGGATCTGCTGGGCATCAAGCAGCTCCGCCCACCCGTGGGCCACAGCGCCAGCTCGCCGAACCCGGTCAACTACGACGAATCCAAAGCCAACCCATATCCCAACCTTCCCAATCCGCTCATGCTTAATGACGGCAAGCCGGTGAGCAACGCGAAGATGTGGTGGACCGAACGCCGCCCGCAGATCGTGGCCGACTTTACCCGCGACGTGCTGGGCCGCGTGCCTCCGCACACGCCTAGAGTCACCTGGCGGGTACTCGGCACCACCCGCGACACGCTGGGCGGCGTTCCCGAGATCCGCAGGCACCTGGCCGGCCACGTGGATAACTCCATCGATCCGAAGATCACGGTGACGCTCGACCTGGTGGTGGCGACTCCGGCCAACGCCCCGGGCCCGGCGCCGGTCATCCTGGAACTGGCCTTCAGTCCGGAATTCATGGCCTCCATCGCCAGGAGCATTCCCGAGATGCTGCCCGGCGGTCCCGGCAATACCGGCCCAGGCTGGAAGGTGCAGGTGCTGCGCCGCGGCTGGGGTTATGCCGTGCTGTTGCCCACCAGCTTCCAGG
>JAJZNH010000902.1:0-7534 GCA_021811745.1 Acidobacteriota bacterium | reverse complement strand
TAGCGGCGCCGGACTTACCGACGGCATCATTGGGCTGATGAACAAGGGCCAGCCGCGCAGCCCTGAGGATTGGGGCACGCTGCGCGCTTGGGCCTGGGGCGCCAGCCGCGCGCTCGACTACCTGGAAACCGACCCCGCCGTGGACGGCAGGCAGGTGGGCATCATGGGCCACTCCCGCTTTGGCAAAACGGCCCTGGTGGCGATGGCCTACGATCAGCGCTTCGCGGTTGCCTACATCAGTTCCGCGGGCACCGGTGGCGACAAGCTCTACCGGCATATCTACGGCGAGCAGTTGGAGAACCTGGCCGCCGCGCCCAACTTCTACTACTGGATGGACGGGAACTTTCTGCGCTATGCCGGGCCGCTGTCTACCGCCGACCTGCCCGTGGACGCGCATGAGCTGATCGCCCTGTGTGCGCCGCGGCCGGTGTTTATTGGCGTCGGCTCGCAGAAGGCTGGAGACGCCTGGGCCGACCCCACCGGAGAATTTCTCGCGGCGGTTCACGCCAGCCCCGTCTATCGGCTGCTGGGCATGAAGGGGCTGGGCGCAACAAAGATGCCGCCGATGGGCACGGCGCTCATGAGCGGCAACCTGGCCTTCCGCCAGCACCACTACGGCCATACTCCCGGTCCAAACTGGCCGTACTTCCTGGAATTCGCCAGCCGCTACCTGCACGCGCCCAAAGGGGAGAAATGACCAAACGCGGGCGTCGGGTGGTGAAGCCTGCATCATGGAACGGCAAATAGGAGGTAGTCCTGTGAATCGGCGACAATTCCTCGGCGCGGCTGGAGCGGCTGCAGCGGCTCCAGCCGTTGCAGTGGCTGCGGACCTTCAAAAGCAGTTGCGTATCACCGGCCTGGAGACCGACGTGCTGCACTTTCCCGCCGGAAGGGTCTTCTACGACGCCATTCACACGATGGGTGGCGCGCATGAAGGGCTGGTCTTGCGTCTCCAGACCAATGCCGGCATCACTGGATGGGCCTACAGCTCGCTTGCCGTCATTCCAGGCTCGGCGGACGCCCTGCAGCAGATCGTGCAGAAGGCGCTCAAGCCGATCCTGGTTGGCCAGGACCCGGCCTTTCCCAAGCGACTCCGCGCGAATATGTGGCAGGCTCTCGAATATGCCGGCGTTCAAGGGCTCAACCAGTTTGCCATCTCGGCCGCTGAAGATGCGGTGTGGGACATACTGGGCAAAGCCTTCCAGACGCCGGTCTACAAGCTTCTCGGCGCGTACGCTGACCGCTGTCCCGTTTACTCCATGTGCGGCTGGTACTATCCCAACGACGACGATCTTTCGCAATTCCGGAAGGCAATCGAGTCAGCCTTCGACGAAGGCTTCAGCGCCGCCAAGATCAAGGTCGGCCGCTTTTCCCTGCAGGACGACGAGCGCCGGATCAAGCTGGCCATGCAGATCGCCGGACCCAAGCGCAACATCATGGTCGACGCCAACCAGAAGTTCGACGTCGCCGAGGCCATTCTCCGCGGCAAGGTTTATGAGGAGATGGGCTGCTACTGGTATGAGGAGCCGACCGTTCCCTACGACCACGCAGGTTACGCGCGTATCGCGGAAGAGCTTGAGATCCGCATCGCGGGTGGCGAAAACGAGTACACGAAGTACGCCTTTGCCGACCTGATCTCGCGTCATTGTGTCGATGTCGTGCAGCCCGACGGCCGTCGCGCCGGGGGCGTCTCCGAGTGGATGGAGATCGGAGCTCTCGCCGATGCCGCCCGCCTGCCGATCGCCAGTCACGGAGGCGGACCGGGTGATCTCCAAATGCTGCTCGCCATGCCCAATGCCATTGCCATGGAGTCCGGCAGCTACCGGGGCCGCTCCAATACCATCGAGCAGCTGCACATGGTCGACAGCGCCGTTCTTGCGCCGGTTACCCCCGGCATGGGAACTGAGCTTCGCCCCGAGTACGTTGAAAAATATAAAGTCTGATCAGGCACAACGCTGCTATGTTCCAGGCCCGGCGCACCAACTGTTTCGGTTGAGGCATCTGCTTCACCGCACCCAGGTCAGCCACGCCCAGCCCACTGCCAGTGTCGCCAGCGTTACCGGAATCCCCACGCGCGAGTAGTCCCAGAAGCCGATGTGCACCTCGTCATGCGAGCGCTCCACCACGATCAGATTCGCTACTGAACCGGTGATGGTCAGGTTGCCCGCCAGCGTGCTGGCCATGGCCAGCACCAGCCAGCCATTCCGCGCATCGTGAAAGGCTGGCATGATCGACTTGAGCAGCATTACTGCCGGCACGTTGCTTACGATGTTCGACAGCACCGCCGTGACCGCCGTGAAGATGCCCGTGTCCTGAAGATTAAAGCGGTCGGCAAAGCTGAAAAGGTAGCTGGTCAAGCCCGCGTTTTCCGCCCCGCCCACAATCAGGAAGAGACCGACGAAGAAGACCAACAGCCCCCAGTCCACCTCGTCATAGACCAGCCTGGGATTGCGGGTGCGCGTGATGAGCATCAGCGCCGCGCCTATGGCCGCCATCATGGCTGGCGGCACGCCCGCGATAAAACCGATCAGCACCAGCGTGATCACGATGGCGGGCTTGCGCAGCTCGCGCGCTGAAACCTGCGGGATCGCCGACTTCAGGTCCTCGGCCTTGCCGGTCACATCGCCGTTGCCGCAGAGTCGCCGGATGATCAGCCAATCCAGCAGCAGGCCAATCAGAGCTACCGGCCCCAGGCGCCCGAGAAAGTACCGGTAGCTGAGCCCGGAGAATGAGCCAATCAGCATGTTCTGGGGATTGCCGGTGATTGTGGCCACGCTGCCGATGTTGGCCGCCGTAGCCACGGCCAGCAGATAGGGCAGAGGTTTCAGTCCCATGCGCTTGGTGGCCAGCAGCGCAAACGGCACCATCACCAGGCAGATGATGTCGTTGACGAAGAATGCCGAAAGGATGCCGGTGATGAAGATGATTGTCGGCAGCAGATGGCGCGGTTTGAGCCGCGCGATGATCTGGCCGGTGATCCAGTCGAAGAAGCCGGAGAGATGCAGGCAGCCGACCACCAGCATCATGGAGAACAACAGGACCAGCGTGCCGAAGTCCACGAAGCGCAACGCCTCCCGGGCCGTCACAATGCGAAAGGCGACCATCAGAACCGCGCCGATAATGGCCATGCCCGGCCGGTCGATCTTCATCCCCGGCAGCTTGCCCAGCGCGAAGACCACGTAGCTGACGGCAAAGACCGCAAAGCCGGCCATCACCTGCCACTCGGCTAGAGGGCTGCCCGTACCCGGCCATGCCGACAGCAGGAAATGAAGCGATTCCATGATGAATGCAGTGTACGCGAGCCGTGCGCCCGGTCTGAATCTTCTTCAGCGGGCCGTCTTAGTCTTTCGGGCATTCGGACGCCAGATTTCCCGGCGGTGGCTCCCAAAATGTTTTAGTCTCTTGGTATGGAATTCAGGGTAAGTGAACTGGAGCAGGAACCGGTCGAATTCGACCTGGAACTGGCTCCGGGGCTGGTTGATTTCGGCGAGGAAGCCGAACAGGCCGGGCCGCTGGCCATCTCCGGCCGCGCTGAAGTCATCCACGAACATCGCGGGCCGAAAGAGATCGTCCCCGATATTCGGCTGAAGGGCCGGTTTTCCAGCAAATTTCAAATACCCTGTGCCCGCTGCGTCGAGCCGGTTGAGGTGCCCCTGGCGGCGGAGTTTGACCTGATTTACCGGCCCTTGGGGGCTGATTCCGGCATGCCGGAGCGGTCCATAACAGCACCGGAGACCGAAATCGGGTATTATCAAAAAGACAGTCTGTTGCTTGAAGAGGTGCTGAGAGAGCAGGTGCTTTTGTCCCTGCCGGTCAGGACGCTGTGCAAGCCCGACTGCAAAGGACTTTGCCCGCGCTGCGGCCAGAATCGCAATCTCCATCCATGTTCCTGCGAAGAGGGTCCAGGCGACCCCCGGTGGCAAGGATTGGCCGGGTTGCGCAGCCGGATTAAGTCCTGAGAAATCAGCCCTCTACGAACCGAGGGCGCTTCGCCCGCGCCGTAAGGCCGGTTCTGATGGGGTGGCTTGTCCGTTTCGCGTTCGTGGCGAACCGATGGGAGGCCGCACACCGGCGGGACCGCGAAGACACGAAAGGAATTGCATCATGCCGAATCCGAAGAGGCGCCATTCGACGCGCCGCACCGCCAACCGCCGCGCTCACGACTTCTTGACCGCCAATGGCCTCTCCGAGTGTCCCAGTTGTCACGAGAGGAAGCTGCCTCACCACGCCTGCCCCAAGTGCGGAGCGTACAAAGGACGCGCCGTTCTCGAAGTCAAGGAAGCTGCAAAGTAGGTCATCTGGGCGGCCATGCTCATCGACATTGCGCTTGACGCCGTCGGTTCTGACAAAGCGCCGGAGCCGGAGATTCGCGGGGCGGTTCTAGCCTGCCGCGCCTTGCCGGTACGGGTCCATCTCATTGGGCCGGAGCCGGATTTGCGCGATCTGCTCGACGAGCACCTCGAGAATGAGGACTTGCCGATTGTCATTCACCACGCATCCGAGCGCATCGGGATGGAAGAGAAGGCCGCCCAGGCGGTCCGCTCCAAGCGCGACAGCTCCATGCGCGTCGGCCTGAAGCTGGTGCGCGAGGGCAAGGTCGCCGGGTTTGTCACGGCCGGCAATACCGGCGCGGCCATGGCCACGGCCAAGATGGTGCTGGGCGCATTGCCTGGCGTGGACCGTCCCGCGCTTGCGACGCCGATGCCCACCTCGAAGGGCAATCCCTGCGTGCTGCTGGACGTAGGCGCCAACGTCGATTGCAAAGCCCATAACCTGGAGCAGTTCGCTGTAATGGGCGAGATGTATGCCCGCAGCGTCCTCAAGATTCACAAGCCGCGCGTGGGCCTGCTTTCCATTGGCGAGGAAGAGACCAAGGGCAACGAGCTTACCCGCGAGTCCTTTCCGCTGCTCAAGGCGCTGCCCATTCATTTCATCGGCAACGTCGAGGGGCGCGACATCTTCAACGGCAACGCGGATGTGATCGTCTGCGATGGCTTCGTCGGCAACGTAGCGCTCAAAACCAGCGAGGGTATCGGCCGCTTTGTCCGCGACGCGCTGCGCGAGTCGCTGACACGCACCGTCACGGCGCAGGTGGGTGCGCTGCTGTCGCGGCGAGCATTCAATGATTTCCGCCGCCGCCTGGACTACACCGAATATGGCGGCGCGCCCCTGTTGGGCGTCCGAGGCGTCTGCATCATCGGCCATGGTTCTTCCAACGACAACGCCATCTACAACGGCATCCGCGTTGCTTATGAGTTCGCGAAGGCCGGAACCAATGAGCGCATCGAGCGGGAGTTCGCCAGCCGGCCAAAGCGCAGCATCGCAAGCCACGAGGCCGGCCACGACTCGCCGGTACAGTAAACTTTTTCAACGATCGGTTGTTGCCGGGAACCATCTCCCTTATGTCAGCGAAGCCTTCACCGCCATCGAAGTTCGATGCGGCTCTCCTGAGTCTGCTGGCCTGCCCAGCCTGCGGGGCGGAATTGCGTCTGGAGGCGGACCACCTGGTCTGTGCCGGTTGCCGCCGTTCCTATCCGATTACGGAGGGGATTCCGGTTCTGATCGCCGGCCGGGCCGAGCTTGAGGAGTTGGACGGCTCAGACACTCCTCCTGCGTGACTTTGCATGAACATGCAGGAAAGCGGAAGAATGCTGTAAACGCATTGGGCCTCGGCCTGCGAATGCTGTGCGTTATCGTGGTGCTGCTCAAACATGATGGGCGGCCCGGACACGATAGGCCCAGGCAGGAGGCCATGGACGGTCACTTCCCGGTGGTGGCTCAATGCCGAGCTGCTTCGCAACCGTCTACTTCGCCGCGCGGGCGGAAAAGGCAATCGAAGTCAACCGCCGATGCTCTGTCCATGCCGTGATAGCCCACCGCCTGAATTTGCGCGGGAACGAAGCCGGCTTCGAACATATACTGCAACGCCTCATGGAAATGCCATTCCCCTTGATAGGTGTGAATCACCGGCAATTCCATTAAAATGCCCGCTGCTCGGGAAATCGTCTGCGTGGCGCCTTGCAGAACCTGCTTCTCATAGCCCTGGGTGTCGATCTTTAGCAGCAGCTTTGCGCCCGGCAGCGGTTCCGCAACCTGATCGAGGGTATAGATCGGTATCTCTTCCGTGTGATCAACGGCCATTCGATTGTCATGGAGTTCTGCTACGCTGCTCAATTCGAGGATGGAGTTGAATACGGAGAGTTTGGAGGCATGGAGAGTGGCCGTTCCCGATGCCGCACCCAGGCCGCAATGGTGGGCCTCCCAATTGCCATCGGCTGCCGCTTTCCTTGAAAGAATCTCGAATGCGGACTTCGTGGGTTCAAAGGAGACAATCCTGCCGCGATACCCGTCGGACCGCAGAGATACGCCAAACTGGCCGATGTTCGCCCCCACATCGATCACCGTGTCGATCTCCCGGCTTTCGATGAAATCCATCAGGTCTCGAACCCGCCGCCTTCCGACGTGAATGATTCCGAGACGCTTGTAGACAGCGCGTATGATGCGATTCACCTGGGAGCACTCCGTTTCACTCTATACTAATTCGGTCTGTGGCAGGCCGCGCGGCGCCTTGGCGGGCACGGGGGACGCCGGATACGCGAGGCTGCAGGGCGATGTGCTGTGCAAGGAATTCGATTGGCTGGATCATTACCGCCGCCGGTAGAACGGCAGAACGATCATCATGGCGAAGAAAATGGCCACAGCTATTGCCAGGGCGATCAGGCTATAGAGAAGCGTGAGGCTTGGCCCCTGGGAAGACTGGTCTTCGCTCGCGTCTTCGCATTCGGATCCATTAGGCTCTGCATCTGCGGAGCGGGGAGGCAGCACCTTCGGATCACTCATATTTCAGCGCCTCCACGGGATCGAGTTGGGCGGCACGGGTGGCCGGCACGGTGCCGAAGATAACGCCCACCAGGGTGGCCGCGCCCAAAGCAATAATGACCGACAGCGGTGAGATGGGTAAGGCGTAGTCGGTGAAGAAGCGGATGGAAAGCGGCAAGGTAAGTCCTACGACAGTACCGACAACTCCGCCTGTGAGCGAGATGATGATTGCCTCGGCAAGGAACTGGAGCTTGATCTCCCGGTAGGTGGCGCCAAGGGCCTTGCGAATGCCGATCTCACGGATGCGGGAGCGCACGTTGGCCAGCATGATGTTCATGATCCCTACGCCGCCTACCGCCAGAGTGACGGCGGCCACCAGCACCAGCACAGCGGTGAGCGCGTCGGCAATCTGCGCGGCCATTCTGATCAGCGCGGTGAGCGTTTGGACCCGGTAGACGGAGTTGGGCCGGTGACGCGACTGCACGATATTCTTGATCTGCAGCGCTGCTTCAGGGACCAGGTTCATGCTGGCCATCGAAAAGTAGATCTGGTTGACTCTTTCGGTGCCTGTGAAGTAGCGGGCCACCGAATAGGGAATCAGGATCGTCTGGTCGGCAAGCTCCGATTGTCCGAAGTCGTTCACGCTTTCCTTGAAGACGCCGACGATGGTGAAGGGAATACCGAGGATCTCGAAGTTCTGGCCGACGGCAGCAGC
>JAJZNH010000815.1 GCA_021811745.1 Acidobacteriota bacterium | reverse complement strand
GCAAATAGATATGCCGGCGCATCCCGGCGCGCTCATCTCCGTGGCCAGCGGCGTGGTGATGGGGAACCAGATTCGATGGGAGAAGTAAGCATGCTCGGCCGGATGATCAGCTTGGGTATAATTCTCGGATCGCTGCCCGCCATGGTTGCGGCGCAGGCCGCGGTGCACATAGAGAAGTCCCATTTGGATGGCCCACGAGCCTTGGCGCCGCAGACTGCGCAGGCAGTGATCCGCGATTACCTGCAATCCTGGAAGGCCATGCGCGCGGCGCTGGAGCAGAACCAGCCAGGTCTGCTCAGCGCGGATTTTGTGGGAACGGCCAAGGACAAGCTCATTGGCACAGTGCACGAGCAGAACGCGGCTGGGATCCGTACCCGCTACCGGGATCGCGCCCATGACCTGCAAATCGTCTTTTATTCGCCGGAAGGCCTGTCCATCGAATTGACCGATACGGTGGATTACGACGTACAGGTCTTCGATCACGATAAGTTGCTGACGTCTCAACCGGTTCACGCGCATTACCTGATCATGATGACCCCTTCGGAGGTGCGCTGGAGGGTGCGCGTAATGCAAGCGGGAAATCCATGAAGATCAAACACAAATCCGGCCGATTCCTGCATCCAATCGAGAGGAGCGCTTTGGCCGGAATGACAGAAAAGAACCGCGCTGCCAGATTGCAATCAATTCGGAAGTCCAGGAGCTGACTATGGTCTCAGTCGTTGTCCCGATTTATAACGAGGAAGAGCTGATTGTACGTTTTCACGAGGCTGTTGCCGGCGCTTTGACCGGCGTTGTTGAGGATTGGGAAGTGGTTTATGTCAATGACGGGTCAACCGATTCCTCTCTTGAGCTGCTGAAGGGCCTCCAGGCTGTGGATTCTCATGTAGTGGTTGCGGAACTGTCGCGCAACTGGGGCCACATGGGTGCGATCAACGCTGGCTTGCACACCGCGCGCGGGCGCGCCGTCATTCTCATGGACGGCGACTTTCAAGATCCGCCCGAGGTGCTCCCCGACCTGATCGAAGCCTGGCGCGACGGCGCGGAAGTCGTCGTCGCCGTGCGGCGCAGCCGCCAGGAAAGGCGCAAAGTGCTGGCCTTCCTGTTTCCGCTGTTCTACCGGCTCCTGGGCACGCTTTCCGATTACCCGATCCCGCTCAATGCCGGTATCTTCAGCCTCATGGACCGAAAGGCGCTCGACTCCGTCCTTGCCATGCAGGAGAAGAATCGCTATTTGCCCGGTCTGCGCGCCTGGGTAGGCTATCGCAATTCCATCGTTTACTACGATCGCCAGGACCGTGCCGGCGGTGAAGGGAAGCTCTCCTTCATCAGCCGCATCAAGTACGCGATGGACGCGATTACCAGCTTCAGCTACAAGCCCCTGCGCCTGAGCTTCGCACTGTTCGGCTTTTCCAGTTGCGTGGCCGCGATCCTGGCTCTCTCCATGATCGCTGCCAAGTCTCCGGTGACCATCGCGGCGCTTGGGATCGCCTCAGCCGTCTTCTTTACGGGCAGCCTGTTGCTGCTCTCTCTGGGCCTGCTGGGCGAATATGTGGGCCGCGTCTACGACGAGGTGCGCAATCGTCCGCTCTCGCTCGTCAGCCGCGTGCATCGCGTGCCGGTTCAGATGTCCTCACCGCTCGAGGTGATGGCCTTGGCCAACGACAACTTCGCTGTGCACGCCGAAAGCAGTATCACCAAAGCGGCATAAAGCGCGGAACGTTCCATTATGGCCAGAGGACGCCCCCAAAGCGCCGATCGCTTGAACCAAGTATCGGCTCTCCACCGGCGTTGCACTCCTCAAGCCGGCGATCCAGGTGTTGAGTCTGCGCTTAAGGCGGTTCGCCAATTTCTATCGAGTCACCAAAATCCTGCAGGGTGGCGTTTTCTTAAGGAAAACGCCACTTGATCGCCTCGGCCTCGCTCGACACCAATTGGAGAACCGCTTTGGGATCGGGCGCCTGACAACTCCAGCAGGCTGCAGGTTTCTACTTCTGCGGCGCAGCCATGGCGGCCGTGGATGCAGGAGTCTTGTCTTCGCCGCTCGGCCCACAGTTCGGAATTCCGCGTTCGACCGCCGTTCCTTCCTCGTAATCGTTCCATGTTTCGACCATGAGAAACGGAATCGGCTCGTTGGCGGGGAACACCTGGCGCCAAAAATTGAAGGTATCCGCGTAGGTCTGGCCGCAGCGTGCTGCGATGTGACGATTGAGTCCCCATGAAGCCTTGGCATCGTTGAACACCGCCCAGGCCCCTCCCACGACGATCTTGTCGGGGTACTTGTTCCTCATCGTCTCGTAGAAATCGGTCAGGTACTGTTTGCCCCAGTTGCTGCCGTCGGCGGCCCATCCTTTGCTACCCGGGTTGATCCAGGCATAAAAGCCGTCAAAGGCGCTTGCATACTGGCCGGGAAGGTTCTCGTCAATGAGCAGCGGCGCGGGATGCCACGTGTTGACCACGGCGCGGACCTTGGTCCAGTCGGTGTGCCGCCCCTTGGGAAAAATGAAAATCACCGGCCGGCCTTCGTAGGTAAGGTAGGCCTGGTGTCCCGGCGATTTGGGCGACAGATACGCATCGTGGAACATGGTAAAGTCGGCTATCGCCTCGTCTGTGGCCCCATCCTCGTGTTCGGTCTCGTCGTACATCATGGCTACCTGGAACTTTTCCTTCGCGGCGTTCTCCTGCATCAGGCTGTAGCTCCGGTCGATGAATGGCTCGCGATCCCCGTACCAGTCCACCACGAACGCGGAGATCCCCATCGCTTTGGCGTGTTGCATCTGCCGCTGGATGACCGCCGGGTCGTGCGACGAATAGCCCACCGAGATGTGCTGGGGATGACCGAACCAGGCCTCGTAGGTCGCGATCACCTGCGGCGAACTTCCCACGGCCCTGTGCGCCAGGTGCGCTGGGGCGGCGGGGCTGGAAGAGCAGCCGTGGAAAAACAGCAAGAGGCAGAGGCAGACAGTGCTTGACTGAGTGAGCATGCTCCAACAGTTAGAAGCACTAACCGGAAGACGGGTTTGTCGCGGAGGCCGATATTTCAGATTGTTGGCAAGGGGGCAGCCAGATTGTTAAATTTCGCATCGGAATAAGTTGCCGCCGGTTGCAATTGCTGCGCTTGAAACCTTAAATCTTCCTTTGCCCCTGAACTGGAGTGCTAAAGCGTGGTATCTTGTCTGCCTCAAAAACCGAAAACGCTGTCTGCGCGCATTATCTCCGGAAGCATGATTCTGCTTTCCGGATCGGGCATGACAATTGTCACCAATCTCGTATACAACATCGTCGTCGCGCGGTTTTTGGGACCCAAAGGGTACGGCCAGGCGACCGTTGTCTACACCCTGCTGACGCTGCTCTCCGCGATCACGCTTTCGTTCCAAATCATCACCAGCAAAGTTGTCGCGCAGCAGCCTGCGCCGGAAGGCAAAGCTGCCGCGTACCGCGGCCTTCACCGCGCGGCCTGGGTGTGCGGCGTTCTGGTCGCCTTGATATTGCTCGCCTTCCGTGTTCAGATTTCCGGCTATCTGAACCTTCCAGACGCCACCCTGGTGGCGCTACTGGCGCTCGGCGCCGCGTTTTACGTGCCCCTGGGGCCGCGCCGTGGGTACATCCAGGGCTCCTACGGATTCCGGGGACTGGCCATCAACCTGGTCCTGGAGGGCGGTGTCCGCCTGGGCGGCTCCTACCTGCTGATCATGGCCGGGTTTGGGGTGCGCGGTGTGATCGCGGCCAACGCCGCCGCCATAGCGGCCGCGTATTTCGCGATTGCCCCGCCGCTCGCGCGCAAGGCTCCCAACCCGTTGCAGGTTTCTTATGCCTTTCGAGAAACCTCGCAGGCGGTCGTCTTCTACTCCGGGCAGATGCTCATCGGCAATTGTGACATCGTGCTCGTCAACCACTTTTTCCCCGCGGATCATGCAGGCCTCTATGCCGCAGTGGCCATGGTCGGCCGGGTTATTTTCACCATGTCCTCCGCGGTAGTGAACACCACGTTTCCGCTTGTCGCAGGGACCTGCGATGAGGAGCGGCGCAACCTCAAAGTGATCGCCACCTCGCTGTTGCTGGTGCTGGCCAGCGGCGCCGGGATGGCGCTGGCCTTGTGTGCCGCGCCGCCGTGGATCTGGACATCGCTGTTTGGCTCAGGGTTCCAGACCGGCGGCCCCTACAGCCTCTCGTACCTGCTCGCACTGTATGCCGTCACCACAGTGGTGTATTGCCTCAGTGCTGTGATCATCACCTTCGAAATGTCCTATAAGATCGCCAATGCCAGTTGGGTTCAACTGGCATTCAGCGGTGTGCTGGTGTTGGGCATCTGCCTGTTCCACCGCTCGTTGCGCGAAGTGATTCTTGTGCAACTGGTGCTTATGACCATCCTGTTCGTGTTCGTGGCCCTTCCGTTCCTGATTAATTCGCTCATGGACCCCAAAGACCTGCTGGTGCCCGGCGATTGCCGCCCGGTTCGCCTGATCCGGCGGATGCCTGAAGATGAAGCGATCGCCGAATTTCTGAAAAGTGATTTTCGTTGTCCTGAATTCCGCGATTATCAGGAGTCTCTGAGCAAAATCGTCTACAAGCCAAATTTTGCCGATAGCGCGGAAAACGCCAAGCGACGCGCGCTCCTCTACCTCCGCCATCTTGACTTGTGGAAGGAACTGCCTTCGGATACGGAATGGTTCCATGTCGAGGTAGACGAAGCCAATCTGCGCAATATTCGCGTGTTTCCCCGCGCCCACTGGCGCAAGCTTGCCGACGGCAATTTCTCCATTACCAAAATTGCCGAAGGCTTGCGCACCCGCCAGGACTTAATGGATCCGGCTTTCCTGGCCAAGATTGCCTCGATTCGCGACCTCTACAACCAGAACGATACGGACTTTGCCGCGGTCCTCCTCATCGGTGTCAACGAGAACGAGCCTCTGACCATTCTCGACGGGAATCACCGCCTGACCGCTGCACTGCTTGCATCACCTTCGACGCTGAAGAGGCTGCGCTTTGTCTGCGGGCTCTCCCCGCGCATGACGGAATGCTGCTGGTACAACACCAACATCGGAACTCTGCTTCGCTACGGAAAAAATTTGCTCACCCATGCACGGAGAAACCCCGAAGCCGAACTGGCGCGGCTCCTGCAGAGTGCCGATGCACTGGGCGACCAACGAAGTGTTGCCTGATGGTTTCCGCAAAGCTTTGAGCCAAATTGCATTGGAGACGACGCAAACATGACGCGAACAGCCACACGTCCCGTGATCGTAAAACAGTTGCCGGAAACCTGCGATAAGCCACAAATGCGCGCTTTTCTGAGGACGCTCAATGCCGAAATGGCGAAGGTCGTGCGGCCTTCGGTCGTACTCGATTGTGCGCGCATCCGGCAGGTCAATCTCCAGTTACTGAACTTTTTGCTTTGCTGCCTTGAGGAAACGATGAAGCGCAATGGCGATGTGCGGCTTGCCGCTATTCCTCCCGATGCGCTGTCCGTGCTGGAGTCCGCAGGCGTGCGGCATCTCTTTCGGATCTTCGGAACCTCTGCGGATGCCGTGAACAGCTTCCACCGCCCCGCCCTCGAACGAATGCCTCAACCCTACAGTCCCGCCCAGGCTGATTCAGCCGCCAATGCGGCTTGACGTTTCTTTGCCTGCAAAACCGCAGAACGATGTGGAGAACACGATGAAGCACAGGTTTCTTGAAAGCGCGTTGGGATGGCTGCTGACCGCGCTCCTGGCTGCTCCCTTGGGAGTGGCAATGCCGCGGCAGCAGGCGGCTGGACAGCCATCGCAAAGCTCGTCAAGCGCTTCGAGCCAAACCCAAAGTCCCGGCCTGGAAACCCGGTCGCCGGGCAGCGCTGGCCCGGGCGATTCCACCGCGAGCCTATCCAACCTGAATGGACAGGCAGCTCTCGATGGACAGGCAGGCGGTGCAAACCCGCCGGTGGGCACTGCGGCCGCTCCGTATGAGAACCCTTCGGGAGCCGCCGCCTCTCGTCCTGCCGGAGCAGTGATTGCGCCTGCCAAACAACGGCGAAAGCGCTCCATCCTGATCAAGGTCGGCATCGTGGTCGGCGCCGGAGCGGCGATAGCAGCGGTCGCCTTACTGTCGCACGCCAGTCCCAGCCGGCCCCACTGAACCGCAGCGCAGCCAGGGAGAAGTGCAGACCCATGAAAGTGAGCCAGCTTCCACGCCGTACCATTTGCGTAAGTTTCTCCGGAATCGACGGAGCAGGGAAGAGCACGCAGATTGACGCTCTGCGCAGCGCGGCCGAACAGGCCGGAATGAGCGTTCGTCAAATCCGCTTCTGGGACGATGTGGCGCAACTTACCGGACTACGCGAATCTTCAGGACACACCATCTTCAAAGGCGACAAGGGAATCGGAAGTCCCGAGCGCCCCATCAACCGGCGCGATAAGAATGTTCGCGCCTGGCCGATGGCCTGCGTGCGCCTCTTCCTGTACACGCTTGATGCGCTGGCCGCGCGCCGCGCTTTCCGGAGAGCTTTGCGCTCGGCTGCCGACCTGGTGATCTTCGACCGCTACGTCTACGACGAACTGGCGAATCTGGAACTCGGCAATCCATTCCTGCGCTGGTATGCGAAGTGCATCATGCTCTTTGTTCCCCACCCTGACGTTGCATACATTCTCGATGCCGATCCCGTAGAAGCGCGCGCGCGCAAGCCTGAGTATCCATTGGAATTCATTTACGTGAATCGCCAGTCCTACCTGAGTCTGAGCCGCGTGCTCGGCGGGATCACGGTCATTCCGCCCATGCCGCTCGAAGAGGTCAGGCGTGAGGTTCTGCGCCACACGCTGAAGAAGCTTCCGATCGAAGCCCCGTCCCTCGATTTTGCAGATGCCGGGGGCGCAATTTAAAAAGCTGCATCTTGAACTTGCGTCGCCTCGAACACTCGAAGGGCCCGGCGCGATGCCGGGCCCTTCCATCTGCACTCAGGCTTGAGTGGATTGGCGCTCACCGCCTGATGGGAGCATGCCGGAGCGTTGGCCGAAAGTGTGAACGGCGTCCCGACCTGCTTCCCATAATAAGGGCTGCTGCCGTTAACACCGGCGAAGGCGGGAGCGGAGAGCGCGCGGCCCGCGTTTTGCCGAATTAGCTTCCTGGGCATGTATGACAGCCGTGGTAGCCAGCGTTGTGGCGCCATTCTGCATCCAATGTTATGTCTGCCAGCCTGCGGAGATGTATCTCATTTTCACGGGATCGAAATCACCGGAAAGGCCCCTGCAACCATGTGCTCCCAAAGAGGCGCTGTTACGCTGCTGTTCCTGGCATGCTTTACCTGGCACCTTCCGCGCGCCCGCGCGGCGTCCTGTACTACGCAGGCGCAGATGACGCCGGCTCAGCGTCAGGCGCTGGTGAGCGCATCGCGAGCCATGATGGCGCAGGTGCAAAGCGGCAATGTGCAAGGCCTGCGCGCAAATACGCTGCCTGCGGTAGCGGCGGATTTTGGCGGTATCCAGCAGTCGGTACAGTACCTCGCGCCCCTGGTGGAGCGCGCGACCATAACGGTCGATGATCTGTACTACCTGGATGCCTCTACGGACTCACCGCACGGGGCAAAGACCGACTTCTATTGCGGTTCTCCGGTTGTAGGGCTCGACTTCAACGGCTTGCCGCCGGGAGTGTACGCACTGGCCATTCTCCATGCCACCGGAATTCCGCGGCCACAGCAGGTCTCGTTTATATTGTCGCGGACGCAGGACAACGGTTGGCTGCTCGCCGGATTGTTCGATAAGCCGATGATCCTGGACGGCCACGACGGAGTTTGGTATTGGCAGGCCGCGCGCAAATATGCGCAGGGGAGGGGCGACTGGGCCGCCTGGTTCTACTACCGCATCGCAACGTACCTGCTCGATCCAGTTGACTTTCTAGCCAGCTCGAATCTGGAAAAGCTGCGCCAGGAGACAAACCAGTTGCATCCTCAGCTTCCCGCAGCGAATTCCCCGCTCACCGTCAGCGCTGGCGGAGCCGCCTTCAAAGTCACTTCCATCGATACGACGACCGTGTTGGGGCCGCTCGATCTCGAAGTTCATTACACTCCGGATCCCTCCCAAGTCGCTGAGTTGCGCTATCCGGTGATCGCGCGCAAGCAGGTGAGCGAGCTGATGACAGCACTGCTGGCCGCCCATCCTGAGCTTGAAAACGCATTTCACGGCATGTGGTTGCACGCGGATCAGGACAATGCCTCTGTGTTTGCTTTGGAGTTGCCCATGAAAAACGCTGTTTCTTCGCCCCCGGAACAGGGAAGCGCTCCCGCAACGCACCGGTGATCTTGCGTGCGCGTCCGGCCCCTGCGTTATCATTCCATCGATCGCTGGCGTGATTGATGCTGGC
>JAJZNH010000130.1 GCA_021811745.1 Acidobacteriota bacterium | reverse complement strand
TCAGCAATCGGAATCTGCGCCTCTGCTTGCTCGATAACAGGGATCGTATCGAACATTACGCTCGCTTCGGTGACTTCATTACCTATACTTCGAACCGCGGGAAGTGCGATTGCTTCACCCATGCAACAATCCTCCTGTCACAAGCTGCCTTCATTCGACCTTACGAATCAGCCCACTTCCCTCGCTTTAGTTAGACTACACGGAGTGCGCGAAGGCACAATTGGGGAAAAACCCCCTTTTCCACAAGAATCATTCCTGATCCTCAGCCCCACTCCCCATCCGTCATTTCCTGATGACGCCCATCCCAGATTCTCTCAGACCGCAGCATTCGAGTCCCGCGCCCACTTAGAGACTGAGTACAGGTGATCCCTGTACATGGTACAGCCGACAATCGTGTACTAACTGCCACCTACACGACTGTACATAATCTACCCTACAGATCAGTTGCGGGTTTTACCTGACAAAGAGACACTAATCCAAGTGCCAAGCTTGCTGCCGTTCTGGAGACGAACGGAGCCTGTTTCTCGTTATCTGAGTAGCTATTAAGAATCAATAGCCTGCGTGATTCCGGTCGGTTTTGATTGCCGCCGTTTCCTGCAACTCAGCAATTCACAGAGATGCTACCGCAGGCTCCAAAGCTCGTGTCCAAACGCCTCCCCCGGCAACCGGCGTTCGATGCGGTCTTGGCGAAACCATCCAAGGAGTATCTCCCGCATGAGAGCCCGGGTCACGATAGCTCCGCTTGTCGCGCTTTCTATCTTGTTCGCGCTGCAGGTGGGAGCGACACAGAGAGCAGCAGCGCAAAACTATTATGTATCCACAACGGGCAGCGACACGGGCGGAAATGGCTCGATTTCAAGCCCGTGGGCGACGGTTGCCAATGCGTCTGCGCACGTAAGTGCAGGCGCAACCGTGCACGTAGCCGCCGGTGTCTACAACGGATCGTTTACCACGTCGGCGTCGGGCACGGCGTCGGCATATATCACCTACGAGGCAGACACTGCGAACTTCAGCGGGCCGGTCAACTGCGCGCAGGTGGCCGCCAATCACGGCGACCTGACCACCTGCGTCCGGCTGGTGGGCGGCAGCAGCACCACCTGGACCAACTCCGGCGATTACGTTCAGATCAAGGGCTTCGACGTGACCGGCGGCGGCATCAACGGCATTTATACGCAGGGCAACGCCACCGTGATCACTGAGAATCATGTGCATGACATCCTGCCCAGCACCTGCAACTCGACGGGCGGCTCGGGAATCAACCTGAACGGGACCAACGCCCAGGTGACAGACAACTACGTGCACAACATCGGTCCGTATCCGACCGCCTGCGGCTATGTGCAGGGGATCTACTATCTGACCTCGGGCGGCTTTGCCTATAACAATATCTCGTTTAACAACTCCGGATTCGGTATTCAGCTTTGGCACCAACCGTCGAACATCGCCCTGGTGAACAACACCATCTTCAACAACGCCAGCGGCGGCATCGTGCTCGGTACCGACAACACTGGCTTTACCGTCGACTACATTACCGTGAGCAACAATATCATTGTCAATAACGGCGGTCCCGCCATCTCAGAGCAGGGCAGGCCCGGCTGCATCGGAACCCATAACATCACCACGAACAACCTGGTTGAGGGCAGCGCCACTCAGTTAATTTCCCTCGTCAGTGGTTCATTGGCAGAACACACCATGGATGTGAGCCCTCAATTTGTAAACGATACCGGTGATGCATCGGGAAACTACCATCTGCAACCAGCGAGTCCTGCCATCGGAGCTGGGACAAGCATCAGCGTGCCTCCTACCGACTTTGACGGTAATGCCCGCCCGCAGAATGGGGCCTTTGATCTTGGCGCTTATCAGTACATGCGCTGATGGGGAAGCCGCGCTGCATCCGTTTTCAGGGTTTTAAGGTGCGCGGACGAAAGCGGCCTGAAGGCAAATACGGTTCAGTTACGGGCCACGGAGGGAGCGCAATGTTCTCATTGCCACCCTTGGCCCCTCGTCGACGACACAAGAGCAATATGTGGGGATAAGCTTTTATATTTCAAGTTGTTATGGAGGAACTCGGACGGCGTCGAACATTCGATGCGTTCACCACGACGGGCTTGGCAGGGCATCTTGGTGGCGGAGGACTCTACTAAATGGTCGTCCAGGACTCATGCGGACGGACGATAACTGCCGTGTAAATGGCGGAGTTGGGCTGACAATCGTCCGAATTCAGTTGCCCCTGAAGTTGCCCCGAGTTCGCGTTGATCGTGCGAGGCTCAAAAAAACCTACAACTGGACAAGATGGTCTGGCGGAGATCGAACCGACACAGGATAGCTAGCGGGCTCCAGCGGTTTGTCAGCAATCCTGTTACGCGGTGGCAGAGGGACGAGTGGGGGAACGTTTTCCGGCCGCTCTACGCCTTCGCCAGTCCCGCGTGCCGTCTGCTACACTCGACCGTTCGCAAAAAGCAGGGCTGTTCTGTGCGCGTAATCACGGCGCAGCAGCGCGTGCGTTCTTGGTTACGTTCCGAAAATCCTGGGACGGCCACTGGCAACACTTACAGGAGGCAATCATGTTTGCTCGTTTGACACTTTTCACGCAGGCCACGCTCGCCACCCTGGCCGTCCTGCTCGCGGCGCCGGGGCTAGTCCGGGCGCAGACTTACCCCGGCCTCAGCGACGCCCGCATCGCCCAGATTGCGCAGATGCTGCCTGTGCAGCCGGCTAGCTTCGGCGTGCCGTGTTCTGACCGCGCTGCCTGGGAGCCGGTGGCCCGCGACTTCCAGAGCAGCGTGGAGCAGGCTGAAAGGTTCATCGCCAGCCCGCTGCCGCCGTGGAACGACGACGCCTATCAGCTCTACTACAAGACCGGCGACCGCAAGACCGGCGAGTCCATGATGCACGCGCACGATGGCCAGCTCGGGCCGCTGGTTCTGGCCGAGTGCGCCGAGTGGAAGGGCCGCTTCCTGCCGCGCATCGAGGAAGAGCTGGACGCGCTCTCAGCCCAGCGCTCGTGGGTTGAGCCGGCGCACACGATGCATCGCGTTGACCTGAATGCCGCCAGCCAGGCGCATGTGGTGGCCGAGGCCCTCTACCTGCTGGGCGACAAGCTGCCGGCCGACGTGCGCCAGCGCGCCATGGCCGGCCTGGATTCGCACGTCTTCGGTTTCATGATGCAGTCCTTCAAGGGCATCCATCCCGACTCCTGGCTGCACGTGCACAGCAACTGGAACTCCGTTTGCCTCGACGGCACGGTGGGCGCGGCGCTGGCCGTTCTGCCCAGCCGCGAGGATCGCGCACTCTATGTGGCCGCTGCCGAGCACTTCTCGCCCAATTACCTGTTCAGCTTCAAAGACAGCGGTTATGACGAGGAGGGCATCGGCTACTGGGTCTATGGCTTCTCAAATTATGTCGAACTGCGCCAGGAGATCTGGCAGGCCACCAGCGGCAAGCTCGATTTCTTCGACACGCCCAAGGCACGCAAAGCCGCGCTCTTCGGCTTCCAGTTCGCGATGATGCCCGGCGTTTATGCTTCGTTTGCCGATGCGCACTTTGGAAGCCGGCCTGACCCGAATCTGCTGGCCGCGATCAACAGCATCTTCCAGCTCGGCATGGGCAGCACGCTGGAGCCGCCGCGCCGCTCGCCCTTCGAAGGCGCTCTGCCTGAAGCCGTGCTTGCCGCCTTCCCGCTGCATTCCCAGTGGAAGGGCAACGGTGAAGGCAGTTCCTCTGACCTGATCGGCATCCGGACGTATTACGCGGACGCCGGCGTCCTTGTTGACCGTCCCGTTCCCGGCGGCGATCTGGCCATCACCATCAAGGATGACGGTAACGGCCCGCACAGCCACAACGACATTGGCGCGCAGCCGCTCGGAGACCCCGGCGGCCCGAGCTACTACACCGCCGACACCTTCAGCCGCAGGCGTCTTGAATCGAAGCTCATCAATTCCTGGGGCCATCCGGTTCCGGAAGTCGACGGCACGCTGCAACTGGATGCGACCAGAGTGAAGCTGCCGCCTGCTACAGCCAGGCTGACGCCGGCGGAAGACACCATCTCGATGGATATTACCAGCGCATACAACGATCCCAATCTGAAGAAGCTGGTCAGGACCATGCATTTTGTCCGCAAAGACGGCGGCTCGATTGAGATCGACGACCAGTTTGACGTAGCTGGTCCGGCCGATATCATCGAGTCTCTCCCGACCCACGGCACCTGCCGCCAGATCGATGCCAGGACGCTGGAGTTCGACTACCAGAACGCGCGCCTTCTCGTTACCGTCGATGCGCCCGTGAAGTTCACCATTACCCAGACGCCCCTCGTCGATCACGGCACCGCATTCACCCGCGTGACTGCCGAGATGCATTTTGATAAGTCCGGCCGCGTGGTGATGCACATGCGCGCCACGCAATAGAACGCCGTGCCGGAGCGGCACCGCAACTGCCGCCCGGCACGCCACTCCGGCAAGACGAGCAAACGAATCCCCACAAGAAGAGGAACCATTTTATGAATCGCAGGAATTTTCTGGCAGGCAGCGCCGCATTGGCAGGGCAACACAAACTACTTCGCTCCATGGGAGCCCTCTCCTTCGGAGGGCAGATGAACCAGCCGCTCGTGGCTCCGCACAATCTCCTGAGCACCACTTACACTGAGGAGTTTCTCCAGAGCAAGCTGCTCCCGCTCAACCAGTGGCATCCGTATCCCCGATGCAGCGAGCGCGCCGCCTGGGAGGCCGTTCCCGCCGACATCCGCACCGCCATCGTCGACAAGGCACTGGCCGAGCGCAAAGAGGGCTGGCAGGTTCTGCTGGCCACCAGCTTTCTTGAGTTCAAGCGCAACGGCAATCGCACCCGGTATCAGGACGTGAACTTTGGCCGGCGCTCGAAGCTGCAGCACCTTGTTCTTGCCGAGTGCCTTGAAGGCAAAGGCCGTTTCCTCGATGACATCACCAATGGCGTCTGGCTGATCTGCGAAGAAAGCTTTTGGGGAGCGCCCGCGCACCTCGGCATGCAGAAGGCCGGGCCCGGCCTGCCCGACGTGACCGATCCGGTTGTGGAGCTGTTCGGCGCGGAGACTGTGCAGTTGCTGGCGTGGACGAAGTACCTGCTCGGCGAGCAACTCGATACGGTTTCGCCGCTCATCAACAAGCGCATCGTGCTCGAGTCGGAACGGCGCATTCTCGGCCCCGCGCGCAACCGCAACGACTTCTGGTGGATGGGCTTCGGCGAGCCGGGGCACGACGATCGGGTGAACAACTGGACGCCGTGGATCAACTCCAATCTGCTGATAGCCAATCTGATTCTCGAAGAAGATCCGCAACTGCGCCTGCACGAGATCACGCGCATCACCCGGAGCGTGGACGCCTACCTGAACGACTATTGGCCCGACGCGGGCGAAGAAGAGGGGCCCGGCTACTTCAGCCGCTCGCCTTTATGCTTTTTTGAATGTGTGAGCACACTGGAGTCGGCTACGGGGAACTCCACGAAGATCTTTGCCGACCCGTTTATCGACGCTATGGGAAGGTTCATCCTCAACGTGCACATCGCGGGGGATGACTACGTGGACTACGGCGATGTCCACGGCAAGGCGGCGCCGGAAGGAGATGTGCTCTACCGCTATGGCAAGGCCGTTCACGATGCGCAACTCGAAGCCTTCGGAGCCTACTACGCAATGAAGTCAGGCTGGGCGGCGCGCGGCGAAGGGTTGCAACAAGCATTGAACATGCACCTTCCCAGCCTCTCGCGGTCGCTGCCCGCCATTCTGGCGGCCAATGAGATCCGCAGCGCGCGGCAGGAGGATGTGCTGGTCCGCGATGCGTGGTATCCGGACTTCGGCCTGATGACGGCGCGCGTAAAAGCGGGTTCCACAGATGGCATGTATGTCGCGGTGCTGGCAGCGAACAACGGGCGCAGCCACAGTCATAACGACACCGGCAATTTTGTCATTTACGAGGACGGCCAGCCGGTGGCGATTGATGTGGGTGTGGAGGCGTATACCGCCAAGACTTTCAGCGCCGACCGTTACTCCATCTGGACCATGCAATCGGCATATCATAACCTTCCGACCGTGGGCGGCGTGATGCAGCACAACGGCGTCCAATACAGGGCGACCGATCGACGCTATGAGACCAGCGACCGGCAGGCGAAGGTCTCCTTCAACATAGCCGATGCCTATCCCAAAGACGCCGGGATCCGTTCGTGGATGCGCACGGTGACGTTGGATCGCGTCAACGACAAGGTGACGATTGAGGAGAACTTCGACCTGGAGCGTGCGGTTCCCGTGAGCCTTTCGATCATGACCTCGCGCATACCTGCGGTGAGCGCCGATGGAAGCATCACCATGAGGCTGGCCTCGGGTGAGGGCAAAGACGCCCTGCTCAAATTCAGCGGCGCAGAGCTGAAGCCAGTGGTCGAGAAGATTGCGATTACGGATCCGAATCTGCGCGAGGATTGGGGGAGCGCAATCTATCGCATTCGCCTGAATACGAGGCAGTCCGTTGCGAAAGGGAACCTTTCCTACGAATTCTCAAAGGCATAGGGGATTTTTGGGCGGCGTCGCGACAGCGCGGCTGCTGCTGCAAGAGGCGCATTCAGCGCAGCATCGCCAAAGTTGCGGCAGTTATCGTAAAAGTAACCCTGGAAGGGGTGCGGAAAACACTCCCCATATCGGGGTGTATATTTCATCTTGGACGAAGCTTCGATAGAAGGAGATCATTGCATGGCAGTACCCGGAAATGATGTCGCCAAGCCGGCGGCCAGTGAAGTATTGCTCATCACCAGCGGAGATTTGCGGCTTTCGGCTAATCAGGTGTGCTGGCCCGCGCAGCGCGACATGGAAGAAAAGCTGACGGCAGCCTTCGCGCAGAAGGGCATCAAGCTGGTTCGCGCGCATGCGTATAGCGAAAAGGACAAGCACGGTTTCATCTCATCCCAGCGCATGGGGATGGACGTCTTCATGAAGATTCATCCCGAAGCGCGGCTGGTTTTTGCCACGGCAGCGTGGCAATACAGCCATCATGTGCTGCCCGGCCTGCGCAGCCACAAGGGACCGATCCTCACCGCGGCCAACTGGTCCGGCCAGTGGCCGGGGCTGGTTGGCCTGCTCAACCTGAACGGCTCGCTCATCAAGGCCGGCAGGCAGTTCTCGACCATCTGGAGCAAGGACTTCACCGACAGCTACTTTCTGAACGCGCTAGACCAATGGCTGCGCGAGGGCAAGATTACTCACGATCTCAGCCACGTGCGCGCTCTCGACGTCAGCAAACTGCCCGCCGAGAGTGCCAGGCTGGGCGCGGAGCTTGCCGCGGATCTTCGCTATCGCAAGTCGATCATGGGCATCTTCGACGAAGGCTGCATGGGCATGTACAACGCCATCATCGACGATGAGCTGTTGAACCCCGCCGGCATCTTCAAGGAGCGGCTGAGCCAGTCGGCGCTGGTGGCCAAGATGCGCACCGTCTCCGACGCCGAAGCTAAGGCTGTCTACGACTGGCTGGTCGCCAGGGGTGTCAAGTTCGCCTTCGGCAAGGATCCGGTAACCGAACTGACGCTCGACCAGGTGCTTGATCAGTGCAAGATGTATATTGCGGCGATGCGCATCGCCAGCGAGTTTGGCTGTGATGCAGTGGGCATCCAGTACCAGCAGGGGCTCAAGGACATGGTGCCCGCCTCCGACCTGGCCGAGGGCCTGCTGAACAACGCCGACCGTCCGCCAGTGTATGCGGAGGGCACGAAGGAAGAGCTATATGCGGGCGGTCCGCTGGTGCACTTCAACGAAGTGGACGAGTGCGCCGGCATGGATGCCATGATCACCAACCGCTGCTGGAAGGCGCTCGGCCTCGATCCCTCGACGACGCTGCACGATGTTCGCTGGGGCGAGCACTATAAGGGCGACGGCGTCGATGACTTTGTCTGGCTCTTGCAGATCTCCGGCGCAGCGCCTGCCAATCACTTCGTCGGCGGCTATGCCGGAGCCACCAGCGAGCGCCAGCCGGCCATGTACTTCCCGCTGGGCGGTGGATCGCTCAAGGGAGTCGGCAAGCCGGGCGAGATTGTCTGGAGCCGCGTCTTTGCTGAGGGTGGCGCGCTGCACGTGGATATGGGCCGGGGCACCGTAGTGAGTCTGCCGGAGGCCGAGACCGCGCGGCGCTGGCGCGAGACCACCACGCAATGGCCCATCGTCCATGCGGTGCTGCACGGCGTAAGCCAGAACCAGATGATGGCCCGCCACCGCGCCAACCATGTGAACATAGCCTACGCGCCGACGGCCGCGCTGGCCGACAAGGCACTCGCCACCAAGGCTGCCATGTTCGCGGAGCTGGGCATCAACGTCCACCTCTGCGGCGTCACGCA
>JAJZNH010000111.1 GCA_021811745.1 Acidobacteriota bacterium | reverse complement strand
CCAGGAGTTATGCGAAGGGGCGTGCGTGTTGGGCGCCGTCCAAAAGCCCATCTCCATTGGGCGTCTGCAGCGCTACGCCATGGACTACGCTTGGAGGCACAGCGGAAATCTGCCTGCAAGAGGCGCGTCCACGGGCTGCTCCGTTGCCGTAATCGGCGCGGGCCCGGCGGGACTTTCCTGCGCCGGCGAACTGGCCAAGCAGGGCCATGCAGTCACCATCTTTGAAAGGCGCGCTCTGCCAGGCGGGCTCTCGACCTACGGGATTATCGGGCTGCGCGAGCCAATCGAGGTGGCTATCGAGGAATCACGAATGATCGAGGGTCTTGGCGTACGGATCGAGACCAGAGTTGAATTGGGGCGGGATGTTAGTTTGGCCGCGCTTCAAAAGGACTTCGACGCCGTTGTGCTCGGCGTGGGATTGGGCGGCACGCCACGCCTGGGCATCGAGGGTGAGGAAGCCGCCTTGGATGGGTTTACCTATCTTGAGACCAGCAAGACCGATGCGGCCAGCCTGAAAGCAGGCCGCTACGTGATCGTGATCGGGGCCGGCAACACGGCCATTGATTGCGCCACGGTCGCCAAGCGCCTGGGAGCGGGGCGCGTCACGATCGTCTACCGCCGCAGTGAGCGCGAGATGCCCTGCTACAGGCATGAGTACGAGTTTGCCCGCCATGAAGGCATCGAGTTCCGCTTTCTGGCGCAGCCGGGGCGCATCTTGCTGGAGAGCGGGCAGGTTACGGGACTGGAATGTTTGGGTGTGCAGTTGGGAGAGCCCGACGCTTCAGGCCGCCCGGCACCCTCGCCGGTTGCAGGCTCCGAGTTCGTGCTGGAAGCCGATCAGGTTGTGAAAGCGGTTGGCCAGGAAAAGCCCGCGGTGGCAACGCTTCTGGGCCTTGAAACCCGAAAGGGCTTCATTGCGGTGGACTCTGATTTCAAGACGAGTCTGGACGGCGTCTTCGCCATCGGCGACTGCATCCGCTCCGTGGGAGCGGCTACAACAGTGATGGCCGTGGAGGACGGCAAGCTGGCCGCCGCAGCCATTCATCAAAAGCTTATGCAGCACGCGCCGCCATCCAGGGCAGCGCAGGATTTGAACCGTCAGGCAGCGCAGGCCGACGTGAGGTGAGCATGGCGGATCTCCGGATCAACTTCGCTGGCATCCAGTCCCCTAATCCTTTTTGGCTGGCCTCAGCGCCGCCCACCAACTCCGGAGCGCAGATTCACCGCGCCTTTGAAGCCGGGTGGGGCGGTGCGGTGTGGAAGACCATCGGCGCGCCAGTGCTTAATGTTTCAAACCGCTACGGGGCATGGGGCTTCGGCCATCAGCGCATGCTGGCCATCAACAACGTGGAGCTGATCTCTGACCGGCCCTTGAAGGTGAATCTGCACGAGATTGCCGAGGTCAAGCGCGCCTGGCCGGACCGGGCGGTCATCGTCTCTGCGATGGTGGAGTCAAAACCTGAGGCTTGGCACGACATCGTGCTGCGCATTCAGGACACCGGAGCCGATGGCATCGAACTGAACTACGGCTGCCCGCACGGCATGAGCGAGCGCGGCATGGGCTCGGCCGTGGGCCAGGTACCGGAGTACTGCGAGCAGATCACGCGCTGGGTGATGGAAGTGGCGACGCTTCCGGTGATCGTCAAGCTCACACCCAATGTCAGCAATATTGTGATGCCCGCGCGCGCGGCGGTGGCCGCCGGCGCCAACGCGCTATCGCTCATCAACACCATCAATTCCATCGTGGGTGTCGATCTCGACACTTTAGAACTCACTCCCAGCATCGCCGGCAAGGGCGGCCATGGGGGTTATGCCGGGCCCGCGGTGAAGCCCATCGCACTGAACATGCTAACCGCGCTCGCAACAGACGAGGTGGTGATCAAATCGGGCCTGCCCATCTCCGGCATGGGGGGCATTACCACCTGGGAGGATGCCGCACAGTTTCTGCTTTTGGGCGCCTCCAGCCTTCAGCTCTGCACGGCGGTGATGCATTACGGCTATCGCATCATCGAAGATTTGTGCGACGGCCTCTCGAACTGGATGGACGAGAAGGGCTTCAAGACCGTTGCCGAGGTCACCGGCCGCAGCTTACATCGCATTTCGGACTTCAAGGATCTGGACCTTTCCTTCCGCGCCGTGGCCCGCATCCATACGGAGAAGTGCATAAAGTGCAATCTCTGCTACGTATCATGCAACGACGCCGCGCATCAATGCATCGACCTGGTTTCGCGTGAAGGCAAGGTGGTACAGCCGTTTTCCTACGATCCGCGCTCGAATGGGAAGCATGAGGCTGTGGACACGCGCCCCCAACCCGTAGTTCGCGAAGAGGACTGCGTGGGCTGTCGTCTCTGCTACAACGTTTGCCCGGTGGACAATTGCATCGCCATGATCGAGCTTCCTTCCTGGCGAAAACCAGTGACATGGGGCGAACTGTCGGAACAGCGACCCGAGATCACCGAAGATTGGGACGCCATGAATGCCTACCGGAGGCAGACGGGGATCAATATTCACTGACGCTACTTCAGCGGCATGGCGGGCTCGATGCCGGAAAGGAGAACGTTCTCATGGCATTGCTCATCAAAGGCGGAGAGATTGTCACGGCAGAGATGCACGCGCGCGGCGATATTCTCATCGAAGGCGAAACCATTCGCGCCATCGGGCAAGGGCTTGACCCGCCGCCGGGAGCCGAGGTGATCGACGCCACGGGGAAACTGGTCTTTCCCGGGTTCATCGATCCGCACGTGCACATTCATCTGCCTTTCATGGCCACCTTCGCCAAGGACACGCACGCCACTGCCAGCAAGGCAGCGCTGATCGGTGGGACTACTGCGTTCATTGAGATGGTATGCCCTGCGCGCAACGACGACGCGCTGGAAGCATACCAGCTCTGGAAGGAGAAAGCGGAAGGCAACAGCTCCTGCGACTACGCCTTCCACATGGCGGTGACGCGCTACAACGGCAAGGAAACGGAGGCGCAACTGCGCGCGATCGTCGCCGATGGAACGGCTTCCTTTAAAGTCTTTCTTTCTTACAAGAACTTCTTTGGCGTGAACGACGAGGAGCTGTTCCAGACTCTCAAGCTGGCCGCCAAGCTGGGCGTCATCACCACGGCGCACTGCGAGAACGCCGAGCTGGTGGCTCAGTTGCAGCAGCAACTGCTGTCGGAGGGCAAAACCGGCCCGGAGTGGCACGAACCTAGCCGCCCCGAGACAGTCGAGGCCGAGGGCACATCCCGCTTCGCCACCTTCGTTGAAGAGACGGGTGCCACCGGCTACGTGGTTCATCTCTCCTGCGCGCCGGCGCTGCGCGCTGCGGTGGAGGCCAAGCTGCGCGGGGTCAAGCTCCACGTCGAGACCGTTCTGCCGCACTTGCTGCTCGACAAGTCGTATGGCGAGCGGCCGGGCGTGGAAGGCATGAAGTACATCATGTCGCCGCCGCTGCGTCACGAGCGCAATCTGCCGGTGCTGTGGAGCGCCCTGCAGGCAGGCATGATTGATACGGTCGCCACCGATCATTGCCCCTTCGACCAGGAGCAAAAGCTGCTGGGCGCCAAGGCATTCACGCAAATCCCCAATGGCATTGCGGGGATCGAGGATCGCGTGAACCTCATGTACACCTATGGGGTGAAGCGCGGGCGCCTGGATCTGCACCGTTTCGTGGACGCGCTCAGCACGCGCCCTGCCAGGCTCTTTGGCTTGTTTCCCAAGAAGGGCGCCATCGCGGTCGGTTCCGATGCCGATCTGGTGGTTTACGACACCACATGGCGGGGGAAAATCTCTGCGGGCACGCAACAGGTGAACAACGACTACAACGCCTTTGAGGGCTTCGACGTCGAAGGCCGACCCGCGCTGGTGACCGTGCGCGGCGCCGTGCAGGTGCGCGATGGAGTCTTTGTGGGCGAACCGGGCCGTGGGCGCATGTTGCGCCGCGCGCCCCACGATGTGGCACAAACCGTGGTCCCTGGGGCTGGATAGGCGGGAATGGGGTGTTGCACATACTGCAATCGAATATGCTTGAATATGAGGAGTGGAGATAATCATGAATACAGTTGAGACGTTAACCCCCGCCGCAATTCCTCTTTGGATTGGCGGAAAGGCGGAAGCCGTAACTTCAGGGCGCAGCGGGCCCGTGATGAATCCTGCCACGGGTGAGGTCAGCGCAGAGGTGGGCTACGCCAGCGCGGCCGATGTGGATCGTGCGGTCGCTTCCGCCAAGGCGGCCAGCCACGAGTGGCGCTCAACCTCGCTGTCGCGCCGCGCCGAAATCCTGTTCCAATATCGCGATCTGATCGCAAAGAACAAGCAGGAATTGGCAGCCATTATTAGCCGCGAAAACGGCAAGACCATCCCCGATGCACTGGGCGAAGTGGCGCGCGGCCTGGAAAACGTGGAGTTTGCCTGCGGTATTCCCCATCTGCTCAAAGGCGGCTACACCGAGCAGGCCAGCCGCGGCATAGACGTCTACCAGATCCGCCAGCCCCTGGGCGTAGTGGCAGGCATCACGCCTTTCAATTTTCCCGGCATGGTGCCCATGTGGATGTTGGCCAACGCAATCGCGTGCGGCAATTGCTTTATCCTGAAGCCGTCTGAGAAGGATCCTTCGGCCAGCGTTCTAATCGCCAAGCTGGCCAAGGAAGCGGGCCTGCCGGACGGCGTTCTCAATCTTGTGCATGGCGACAAGGTGGCCGTCGATCGCATCCTGGAGCACCCCGACATCAAAGCGGTAAGCTTTGTGGGCTCCACGCCGGTGGCCAAGCACATTTACGAAGTGGCTACGCGCAATGGCAAGCGGGTACAGGCACTGGGCGGCGCCAAGAATCACATGCTGGTCTTGCCCGACGCCGACATCGCCATGGCCGCCGACGCCGCAGTCTCCGCCGGTTATGGCGCGGCCGGCGAGCGGTGCATGGCCATCTCGGTGGTGGTAGCCGTGGGCAGTGTGGCCGACCCGCTCATTGCCGCCATCCGCGAGCGCGCGGACCGTATTCGAGTTGGCCCCGGCTCCGACCCGGCCAGCGAGATGGGGCCGCTCATTACTCGCGAGCACCGCGACCGCGTCGCATCTCACCTTGACCGGGCTGTGAGCGAGGGCGCTACGGTGTCGGTTGACGGGCGCAAGCATCCATTGACGGGCCAGAAGGGATATTTCCTCGGTCCTTCGCTGATCGACAACGTCCGGCCCGGCATGGCCTGCTATGAGCACGAGATCTTTGGGCCCGTGCTGAGCGTGGTTCGTGTTGCCACGTATGGCGAGGCCATCCGTCTCATCAACGAAAATTCTTTTGGGAACGGCGTCGCTATCTTCACCCAAAACGGCGGAGCCGCGCGCCAATTTCAGTTCGATGTAGAAGTGGGCATGGTGGGCATCAACGTCCCCATTCCCGTTCCCGTCGCCTACTACAGCTTTGGCGGCTGGAAGAACTCACTATTCGGCGACCTGCACATGTATGGGCCCGAGGGCATACAGTTTTATACACGCGCGAAGGTCGTCACCAGCCGCTGGCCTGATCCGTCCACGAGCAAAGTGGATCTAGGCTTTCCGCAGGTGCGCTAGAGCCGAGCGCATAGGTAGATGCAATGCACACCGGACCTCGGGCATAGGCCTGGAGTCCGGTAGTGCATTTCATGCCGATTTTTAAGGAGCATGCCGCAATGATCGAAACCTCACAAGCAAATACGTCTAATTCTGAAGAGATTTCTGCCGTCACGCGGCAGACCAACTACGGCACTTGGCGCTTCCAGAAGAGTTGGAAGCCGCTCTACATCGCCGATGCGGAAGGTTGCTGGTTTACGGATGGCGCCGGAAAGCGCTATCTCGACCTCAGCTCGCAATTGATGTGCGTGAACCTGGGGCACAAGAATCCGCGCGTAGTGGAGGCAATCGCCCAACAAGCCCAGGAGTTGGCTTACGTTGCGCCTGGCTATGCCACCCGGTCGCGCGCCCTGCTTAGCGCCAAGCTGCTGGAAGTGCTGCCCAAGGGCGTGAACAAATTTTTCTTTGCCACCAGCGGTACGGAAGCCAACGAAGCGGCCTTCAAAATCGCTCGCATGTACACAGGCAAGACCAAAATTATTTCCCGCTACCGCTCCTATCACGGTTCCACCATGGGCTCGATCGCAGCTACCGGCGATCCTCGCCGCTGGGCGATGGAGCCCGGCGGCAAAGGTGCGGGCTTTGCCTTCGCCCCGGAGACCAACTGCTACGACTGCCCCATCAAGCACAGCTATCCGTCGTGCAATATCGCCTGCGCCGATTACATCGAGCACATGATCCGCAACGAGAGCGACGTGGCCGCGATCATCGCCGAGCCGGTGGTGGGCACGAATGGCGTCCTAGTTCCTCCGCCCGAATACTTCCCTCGCCTGCGCCAAATCTGCGACCGGTACGGCGTCCTGCTCATTGCCGACGAGGTAATGGCCGGGTGGGGCCGCACAGGCAAGTGGTTTTCCATCGATCACTGGGGGGTGAAGCCCGACATTCTGGTTACTGCCAAGGGCATCACATCGGCCTACGTACCTCTCGGGCTCTGCGCCACCACCACCGAGATCGCTGAGTTCTTCGAGGATCATTACTTTGCCCACGGCCACACCTACGAGGCCCATCCCCTCACTCTGGGGCCGGCGGTGGCCACCATCGAGGAGATGCAGCGACTGAAGCTGGTCGATCGCGCAGCCGAACTAGAGCCCTATGTGCGCCAGAAGCTGGAAGCCCTCAAGGCACGCCACCCGTCGGTCGGGGACGTGCGCGGCCTAGGTCTTTTCTTTGCTGTCGAACTGGTCAAAAGCCGCGCCACCAAACAGCTTTTCAACACCATGCGCGACAAGGTGGAGGGGAAGCCGCTGATCGTCGATCAAATCGCCGCCAAAATGATGGCCCAGGGCGTCTCGATCCAGTCGTGGGTCAGCCATTTCGTCGTCGCACCACCGCTCATCGTGACCAAGGAAGAACTGGACCTGGGAATCGCCGCTCTCGACGAGCACTTGGCCATTGCCGACGCCCTTGTGGAAGCGTAGGGAAGGGCGAAGCGCAACCTCTGCCGGGCTGGAACGTCTCCCCTACGCCAGCCCCGGCGCTGACCTTTGGCGCGCGCGGGCCGCTGCCAGGTACGAGATTCTGTTACACTTTCAGGAGTGTGGTGAGCGGGGATGATCGTATCCGGCCGCATCCCAAAACGCCACGCGTCTGCAATCTAACCTCGGGGAGTGGCTCAGCCTGGTAGAGCACCTGGTTCGGGACCAGGGGGTCGGAGGTTCAAATCCTCTCTCCCCGACCATTATTTAGAATCAATCAGTTACAAACATTTACCCCGTTCTGGAATTGTCTCCCCAAGGGGTTATTTTGGCAAATGTTTTTGCGTTGCCGAATGCGTCATTCGGATTCCCGGTGCAAAGGAATACCGCGCTCGTTAAGGACGCGCTCAGCGATGCCGATTCGTCTTCCCCATCCTTCTTGGTCTTGACCATTGGTTGCATCTAAGCACTCAATCGACAACTGCCACAGCTTGATTGCTTCTGCTGGTGCGGCATTCTGCATCATCTTCGTCCAATCCTCCACAGAGGGAACATTCTTGACTTGCTCCGTAGTTACCACGCAGATTGTGTAGCGGCCTCTGCCGGGGAATCACGCAGGCATTTTGCGGTTATCGGGGTTACCGCGTTTTCACATTATCCCTGTGACCCCTTACTATTTTTGAGCAAGGGGTCAACCCGATAAGTTAAAAACGCAGTAACCCGGTAACTCCTAGCCGCGCACACCTGCTCCATGGTAAAAGTGACAATTAGTTCCTAGCTGCATCCCGATGTCGATCCGCAGCTCATGCAGCGGTAGCAGCTTCCGTTGCGAACCATGATGGCCCCGCAGGTGGGGCAGCTGGGCGCATCGCCCATCTCGTACATGCCACGCATGGCCTCGGCGGCGTGATAGAGACCACGGTCCTTGAGATCGGGAACCCGCTCCGGGCCCGCCGTGGGCACGTGGTAGGTCTGCGCCTCAGGGGCGATCCCGCCGCCCGCGCCGGCACTGCCGCGTCCGAATCCGGGTGCGGCTGCCGAGCTGCCAGATGGTGCGGCCGGACGAGATGTAGCGGCGGGCGCGCCGCTCGCGGCCACGTTGTTGAGGCGCCTGGCCACCTCTTCGACGAGCTTGGTCAGCTGGTCCTGCGGGCTAGCCGGCTGCTCACCAACCTCGGACTCCTGCAAGAGCGTTGGCGAGGCGGGCAATTGCGCAGCCTGCGGAGCTAGGCCGGCAAAGAGCGTCAACTGTTCGCCGGAGAGGAAGCGCAGATGGAGCCAGCGGAAGATGTAGTCCATGAGGCTCTTGGCGTAGCCAATCTGCTCATTACCGGTCCAGCC